>NZ_LNUO01000003.1:0-42491 GCF_001462175.1 Psychrobacter sp. ENNN9_III | reverse complement strand
CAGTACAACTTTTGTTACTACCTACCCAAACCACCTAATAAGCCAAGATGGCTTTTTTAAAAGGATATAGCATTATGAAAACGGATTTTCTACCATGCTCAACACTAAAAATCAGCACCCTCGCCTTAGCAATTGCCGCGGCAACACTGATATCAGTTTCTGCCTCAGCTGATGGAACTGCAGATTGTAATGAAAATGCTGGTGATTCAACTGCTTTAGAGTGTGGTGTTAATGCTACTGCAACAGGCGAAGATGCTCTTGCTGTCGGTACAGACTCGACTGCAACTGGCAATTCCACTACTGCTGTGGGCGGTGAATCAGCTGCTACTGGTCCTGGTGCAACTGCCGTCGGTTGGCGGGCTATCACTCAAGGAAATCGCTCAACAGCGCTAGGACACCAGACCTCCGCAATCGGTGTTCAATCAGTCGCCGTCGGTGAAGATGCAACTGCCACAGGCAATGGTGCAATCGCTATTGGCGGTAACAACGATGTAAATGATGACGGAACCTTGGACGAAGACGGTGTCGGTTCAAATGCCAATGGTAATGACGCTGTAGCAATTGGTGCTGGCGCCAGTGCTCAGGGTAACTCAACCACAGCAGTTGGTGGCGAATCAGTGGCTACCGGTCCTGGTGCAACTGCCGTCGGTTGGCAGTCGGGAGCAAACGCTGAGCGCGCTCAAGCTTTCGGTCATTTGGCTCAAGCAAACGGCGTACGCTCTACGGCAGTTGGTGAAGCAGCAACCGCTGGTGGTACTAACGATACGGTCGCCGTCGGTAACCAAGCCAACGCAGGTAATAATTCAGCTACTGCTGTCGGTGGTCAAGCCAATGCAGCAGGCTTAGGTTCTACCTCAGTAGGTTGGCAATCTGAAGCGACTGGTGAACGTGCCCAAGCATTCGGTCATTTAGCATCTGCGACTGGTCTACGTTCAACTGCGGTTGGTGAAGCGGCTAGCGCTGAGTCAGACAACGCTATCGCTATCGGTAATAACTCAGTAGCTTCAGGTCTTGACGGGGTTGCAATTGGCGGAGACAGAAGTGGTGTACGTCAGACGACTGCTTCTGGCACATCTTCAACTGCCCTCGGTGCTCAAGCTCAGGCAACTCAAGCAGGTGCTACCGCAGTAGGTTGGCAGTCAACTGCAAGCGCTGAACGCGCTCAAGCATTTGGTCACTTAGCTTCAGCAACGGGTGTTCGCTCTACAGCAGTTGGTGAAGCGGCAACCGCAGGCGGCTTAAACAGTATCGCTATCGGTAACCAAGCCTCCGCGGTAAACGACAATCAGATCACGCTGGGCGGCGCAGGTCAGCTGCAAGCAAGTACAGCCTCACAAACAGGCAATACCAACATCGTCACCACCGATGCCAACGGCACTTTAGGCACTAGTAGTGTCAGCGTAGATTCACTAGCAACGTCTAGACAACTTAACGATTTGCGCAGCGAGTACAATCGTCATGAAGATCGCTTAGATGAAGCGGAAGACGGTATCGCTATGGCACTGTCGTTTGAGACGCCAGTCATTCCTTCGGATAAGCGCTACGCGATGACAATTGGCACGGGTTATTATAGCGGTGGCTCAGCACTAAGCACGTCTTTTGCAGGCAGACTCAATGACAGCACGACCATCTCAGCTGGTGCTGGTGTTGGTCTTGATACGGGCAAAGTTGGCGCACGTGGTGGGGTCACTTTTGCTTGGTAGGATATGATTAGCCTTAATTAAATTAACTAAAATTAAGAAAGCCTCGCGATTGCGAGGTTTTTGTATAGCTAAAAAGGCTCAATTAGTACCCAATTTCATTTAGGATTGGCTCTATACCTTATAGCTTTAAACTTTTTAAATAATACTTAGTTACTGCTGTAAGTATAAAGCTTCAATACCTTAGATTCAGTTCTCTTCTCTCAGTTATCGCTATTATGCCCTAGAGTCTAAAACCCAACTGTCATCTGCCAATAAATCAGCACCGCACTCATACTAAAGAACGAGCCGATGGTAGAGACGATGACGATAGCCGACATACGATTAACTAGGCCATAATGTTGCCCGATGATAGCGATGGTCGAAAATGTCGGCGCTGAGGCGAACAGCATCGCCACATACTTACCTTCTAGCGTACCGCCCGGAATTAAGGTAATAGCCAGTAGAATCATGAGCGGGTGTAGTATTAGCTTACCCAAGCCGACCGTAGTGATTTTTGGTAAATCGCCTTTAAGCTCCAGCCCATACAGGCTCATACCGATCACAAACAGCGCAACAGGAGCCGCCGCGCCAGTAAGTATTTGCGCAGTTTGAGCGACCACTTGCGGTATAGGCAGACTAAAGATAGAAAAGATCACGCTGACCACTAAAGCAATGATCAGCGGATTACGAGTAAAGTTTTTGCCAATACCCAGCAGCACGCTGGCTAAAGACTTATTGGAAGTGGGATTTATATCAGCCATGATAAACAGCATCGGCAGGATGATAAGGTTTTCGATGATGACGCCCATGGATAAATAGGCGGCAGCCTTATCAGTGCCGATGACCATAGAGGCCACCGCATAGCCAATAAAGGCGCTGTTAGAGAACGAAAGCGCCGTAGAGTTGAGCGCAGCGGAGACATTATCTTGTCGCCAAATCACTTTGGTCAGCACGACACCGACTGTAAAAGCCATGACCGAGCCTAGAGCATAGGCAAACAGATAGTGCGGCATTATGACTTGTTGAAAAGGCATGTCTGCAATAGCGTTAAACATGAGTGCAGGCAGTGCAATATTTAGCACCAAACTACCCATGCCTTTAGCGTGCTTAGGAGCGATGGCTTTAATACGCACGCACAAATAGCCAAGCGCAATAATGATAAAGATAGGGGCGGTGATGTTAATAATGTCTAACATAGGTGTGATTGCCCCTTGTAGGCATAGATATAAAGGGGCAATTATAATCAATCAATCCTCAGATGAATATAAAATCAATCAAACTTTAACGCCCTTTTTTAACGACCTTTAAAATCCGCCTCGCGCCTTTCAACCATCGCCATCGCACCCTCGCGAGCGTCTTCTGAGTAAAATAAATGCGGCAAATAGCTATGAATATTAGCCAGTGCCGCGGCGGTGCCACTACGACTCACATCTTGTGCTGAGGACAGTAGCCCTTGTACGCCAAGCGGTGCAGCTGTGCAAATCTCTTTAGCAATTGTCAATGCGCGCTCGTATTCTTTGCCATTTGGCACGACTTCACTGACCAGATTGAGATTATCAGCGGTTTGTGCGTCAAAGGGTTTACCGGTTAATAAATATGGCATGGCTTTTTGCCACCCAGCTGCTGCCACAAATCTTACGGTTGCCCCGCCAAATGGCATGATACCGCGTTGCACTTCCATTTGTGCAAAGTTGCAGTTATCACTGGCGATGACCACATCACTGTTTAACATCAGCTCAATCCCTGCAGTAAAACAGGTGCCTTGTACCGCAACGACAATAGGCTTGGTGCGTAATTTGCCACTGATACCCCACGGATCAATCTCGTCATCGTTAAATTCAAACGCACCTTTGTCCCATTTGTCTTGCAGCTCCATGAGATCAAGACCAGCGGTGAAGTGCTCACCATGCGCAAATATCAGCGCACAGCGTAAATTATCGTCATTGTCATAATGAGTCAGCGCATCAGACAATTGATTGATCATATGGCTGTCAAAGGCATTGCGCTTATCTGCGCGATTTAGTCCAATAAGACAAATATAGCCTTGGACTTCATAAGTAATGCGAGTGTCTGTGTGATGGTTATGTTCCGTCGTCATGGTTGCGTCCTTTTATACTTGTCTTTATTGAGAATCGTAAGAAGTCGCTTTTAATATAGCCATCTATACACTATTACACAAGCAGCAAAGCCATTATCAATACTCGCTGACCTGACGATAATAGTTGACCTGATTTACGATTGGTGCAACTATTATTCAAACTAAAACATTACTCAGAGCCTATTATGGAATTTTGGCATGGATTTTTGCTTATCACTAGCGTACATCTGCTGGCGGCCGCTTCACCTGGGCCTGACTTTGTATTAGTTTCACGTGAAACTTTAACCAAAGGACGTCGTACTGGCTTGATTTGTAGTCTAGGTATTACAGTTGGTCTTGCGGTGCATATTATTTATTCCGTGCTAGGATTGGCGGCGGTAATAGCTCATTCGCAGCCGTTATTGACTGCTATTAAATGGTTGGGCGGTAGCTATCTGATTTATTTGGGATGGCAAGGTATTCAAGCCAAACCAAAGCCTACAACTGACTTAGCACTAGATACTCCACAGCAGGAAGCGATCAAACAGGCAAAGCAAGACGTTTTAAAAGCCGATTCAACCCTCGCTACCCTGCGACGCGGTTTCTTCTGTAATGTCTTTAACCCTAAAGCGCCCGTATATTTCGTCGCGATATTTACCCTCGTATTGTCCCCTGATATCCCGCTGTGGCAGCTCTCCATCTATGGCGTATGGATGATGGTGCTACAGATGGCATGGTTTAGCGCTGTGGTGATGCTGCTCTCTATTCCTGCTATTCTGCGACGTTTTGAACGTATGGAGCACTGGATAAACCGTATCTTAGGTAGCGCGATGATAATATTAGGGTTAAACCTCATTTTACGTAGCCGATAAGACATTCGCTACTCGCAAAATCTGCTAAACTGAGCAGTTATATTCAAACCTCAAAGCCCATACTATGACCAGTACCCGTCCAAACCCTAAACACCGAAACCGCGCACCTGCGACTGCCAAAAAACTTGGTAAGCTCCATCCGCGCAACCCGCACCAAGGTCGCTACGACTTTACGCTATTGACCCGCGCTTTACCTGAACTTGCCAAGCATACGATCACCAATCCTAAGGGTGAGCCGACGATTAATTTTTCGGATCATCAGGCGGTAAGGGTGCTCAATCAAGCACTATTGGCCCATTATTATGGTGTCAAGTTTTGGGACATTCCAGAAGGTTATTTGTGCCCCCCTATCCCTGGGCGCGCCGATTATATTCACTATATCGCAGACCTACTAGCGCAAACCAGTCATATCAATGCAGATAATACACCGCCAACAGGCAAAGAAATTCATGCACTCGATATCGGCACCGGTGCCAGCGCCATCTACCCTATCATTGGTAGTCAAAGTTATGGCTGGCGCTTTACTGCAAGCGACATTGACTCTATTTCGGTAAATACCGCTGCATTAATTTGCGAGGCCAATCCAAAGCTAAAAGGCGCAATTAAGGTCAAACTACAACCCGAGCCTAAGTATATTTTTAAAAACATCATTGGACGTCAAGACTACTTTGATGTGGTGGTTTGTAATCCGCCCTTTCATGCCTCCTTAGATGAAGCCTTGCAAGCAAATAGCCGCAAGCAGCACAACTTGCAGCGCCATCGTGGCAAAAACGAAAGCGCGCAAATCAGTCGTCACTCTACAAAGTCAGGTAATGCCGCGCAAAACCTCAACTTTGGCGGTCAACATAAAGAATTGTGGTCTGAAGGTGGTGAGATTGCTTTTTTGAGTAATATGATAAAAGAGAGCCAAAACTATGCTGAGCATGTTGGTTGGTTTACCAGTTTAGTCTCAAAGTCCGAAAACGTAAAGCCACTGCAGATGCTGTTAAAACAATTAAATGTCGCGCAAATGCGCATTATTGAGATGAGTCAGGGTCAAAAAAACACCCGTGTCTTAGCATGGCGTTTTGATACTGACGAAGCGTAATCATTGCCGAAACGTCTTGTCAGAGTTTCACGTGAAACAGAAAAGCCGCTATAAAGATTTTATAGCGGCTTTTTTATTTGAGCATAAAATAACGTCTCTATTTAGCTAAAAAACATGATTTTGAGCCCAATCAAAACCAATACGATGCCGCCGAGTGCTTCTGCTTTATCTTCAAGATACGTACCTGATTTTTTGCCCAAATAGATGCCCACTGCGCTAAAGACAGCCGTGACAATCGCGATGATCACACAAGCAAGCCACGCATTAAGTGCGAGTAGGTTTAAAGTAAAACCAGCCGCCATAGCATCGATACTGGTGGCAATCGCGAGGGTAAACATGGTGCGGTGATTGATATATTTTTCTGCGTTATCTCTTACTAAAGTGGCATTATTACTTATATCAAGCTGTTGATCTGCGATAGCCTCCTTACTACCCAAAAACACCTCATAGAGCATCTTGCCGCCCAGCCCAATAAGAATAAAACCACCGATCCAAGGAGCAGCAGCGGCAAGCCAGCCTAATAAAGCTGCACCCAGCAAATAACCAATAACCGGCATCACCCCTTGTGCAATCCCAAAATATAAGGCAGCGTAGACAGCCAGTCGCCCTATATATTGACGGCTTTGTTTTTGCGATTTAGCGCCCAGTCCTATAGAGACCGCGAACGCATCCATCGCCAAAGCGATAGCCAGTAGTACCACTTCAATCATTTTATTATCCAGTTATCCATTAGTTCAAAATATAGCAAAGGTATTAAAAGGTGTTAAATGAAATTTCACGTGAAACAAACCTATTATTGAAAAAATACCGCCTTGGAAGACAAGGCGGTATTTTATACTTAACGTAAAAGCTAAACCTTAGATATCAAGGTTAGAAACCGTTAATGCATTTTCTTCGATAAAGATACGACGCGGTTCGACATGATCGCCCATGAGACAAGTAAACATATGATCTGCGGCGATAGCATCTTCGATGGTAACACGTAGCATCCGGCGGTTTTCAGGATCCATTGTCGTATCCCACAGCTGGTCGGCGTTCATCTCCCCTAGGCCTTTATAACGCTGAATTGCCAAACCACGACGAGCATCTAGCATCATCTGTTGCCAGAGATAGTCAAAGTCGCGCACTGGAATATCTTTAGTCGTACCCGAGCTTGCTTCACGGCGGATAAAGGCATCGTCTTCAAGCAGCGTGTTCCATTCGCTTGATAAGCGGAGCAGCTTGCTATACTCACCTGAATTAATAAAACTTGCATCAAGCAAGTAATGATGTGCTAATTGATGCACATAAACGGTAATACGTGGTAACCACTGCGCTTTATTAGATATGGCTTCTACGTTTTCTACGGCTGGCTCAATATTCAACATATCTTCTGCAGCGTCCATATCCTCTGGTTGCTGCTCGTGAATATTTACCAGCTCAATTTCAGGGCTTAAGTCACTACCGAAGTGATTAAGCTGAGCTTGCATGGCCTCTTTCCATCCTTGCATGGCAGTTTTATCATACGTCATATCCGTGCTCAGCTTTGGCGTATGCGTCAACGCATCCAAAATCACTGCTGGAAAACGTATCTGCAAACGTGCCTTGATCAACTGCGTTTGGTTGTAGTCGTTCAGTAGCGTCTCAAGCGCTTGACCAGTAATAGCAGGAGCATCGGCACTGATGTGCAGCTTAGTATTATCAATCGTAGATGACAATAAATAGGCTTTGAGTGCTTCATCGTCTTTTAGATAGAGCTCTTGACGACCTTTTTTTACTTTATACAGTGGTGGTTGCGCGATATAAATATAACCACGTTCGATCAGCTCCGGCGTTTGACGGAAAAAGAACGTCAGTAACAAGGTACGAATGTGCGAACCATCAACGTCGGCATCGGTCATGATGATAATTTTATGATAACGTACTTTATCAGGGTTATATTCATCAGGGCCAATACCGCAGCCAAGCGCGGTAATCAAATTACCCACTTCTGCAGACGATAGCATCTTATCAAAACGCGCGCGCTCGACGTTTAGAATCTTACCTTTTAGTGGCAAAATCGCCTGCGTCTTACGGCTACGCCCTTGCTTCGCTGATCCGCCAGCGGAGTCACCCTCCACGATGTATAACTCTGATAAAGACGGGTCTTTTTCTTGGCAATCTGCCAATTTGCCTGGCAAGCCTGCGATATCCAAAGTAGTCTTGCGACGCGTCATCTCACGCGCTTTACGTGCCGCATCACGAGCCCTTGCCGCATCAATAATCTTATTGGCAATACCTTTAGCAGCGCTTGGGTTTTCAAGCAAATAATCATTAAACTTATCATGCATCGCTGACTCAACAGCAGATTTGACTTCGCTTGATACCAGCTTATCTTTGGTCTGACTAGAAAACTTTGGATCAGGAACTTTCACTGAGACAATAGCACTTAGACCTTCTCGAGCATCATCCCCACTGACCGCGACTTTCTCTTTTTTAAACAGGTTTTCACGATCCATATAGCTGTTTAGACCACGGGTAAGCGCTGAGCGAAACCCTGACAAGTGCGTACCACCATCACGCTGCGGGATGTTATTCGTGAAACAAAGTACTTTTTCATTATAAGTGTCCGTCCACTGTAGTGCGACTTCTACTGCGATACCATCATCTTGTTCGCTAGTAAAATGGAACACTTCATTGATGCCATCTTTGCCTGCATTGATATAGCTTACAAACTCAGATAACCCGCCTTTATGCTCAAACTCATGGCGCTTATCAATACGCTCATCAGTTAAGACAATACGCACGCCTGAGTTTAAGAAGGACAGCTCACGTAAGCGTTTGGCTAAAATATCGTACTCAAAAATGGTGCCAGTAAACACCTCATCGCTAGGATAAAAACGGATTTGTGTACCCGTTTTATCGGTCGCTTCCATTTGCTGAATATCAGCATCTGGCACACCGTCGGTATAAGTTTGATGGTAATGATAGCCTTCACGCCAGATATTCATCTCAAGCTTTTTCGATAAGGCGTTTACAACTGAGACACCAACGCCATGTAGGCCGCCTGAGACTTTATAACTGTTGTCGTCGAACTTACCACCAGCATGCAGTACGGTCATGATGACCTGTGCGGCAGACACCCCTTCTTCTGGATGAATATCAACAGGGACACCGCGGCCATTGTCCATGACACTGACCGACTCATCTTCATGAATGATAATATCGATCTGATCACAGTGACCAGCTAGCGCCTCATCGATAGAGTTGTCCACTACCTCAAAGACCATATGATGCAAACCTGTGCCATCATCAGTATCACCGATATACATACCGGGACGCACGCGCACTGCTTCTAGGCCGCGCAATACACGAATGTCTTTGGAGCTGTATTCAGATGGAAGTCCTTCAGAAATAGTCGCTGGCGCAATAGTCTCAACGATAGTATCTGACATCATATTATCTGATGCCAGTTGCTCGTAATCGGTAGGTAATGAATCACTCATGTGCATTCCTTAATCTAGCCACAATCAGCCATATATTATCAGCTCACCACTCTGGTAAGACTGTACAATATTATCTTAGAATTAATGTTTTACTGTTAGAACCTCGAATATGCACCATTAGCTAAAGCCACATACAAAGTGACGTTGACTATAAACTGATACATTGCATTTACCTGTAGTTTTTACTTTGCATCAAAACTATTGACAATAAATAAAAGTTCAAATTTATCAACCACTTAAATACTTGTGTATAATCATAAGCATTTAAATAAAGTCATAAGATAATTTGCTGAGAATAGGGCAAAAATAAAGCCTTATTTTAACATTTTTTTAGCTGTAAGTCACTGTTTACTGGCTGTTTTATGCCTTGGAAACAGTCGTTTTAGAGTAGTAAATATTGTATAAAGACCAGACAGCAGTTAGCTGCGAATATGAGAGGATAGAAAACAATAAAGAGATAACAAAGAAGTAAAAAGTAGTGATCTAATAATAGAATTTGCTAAGTCAAATAAATCTGACCATGTTTCACATGAAACGTTTTAGGATTTGACCATAATTCTTTAACTAGGGGTACAACATCATCAGTTAGACTGGTCATAAATACTTGACAAGGTAGGCGCGCTAAAGTTGTTAGTAATATTTTTATCGCTCTACTGTCCAATTCTGCCGTAATATCATCTAAAAGTACGACAGGAGTCATTCTCGTTTGGATGTCGCTATTAGGTAATTTTGTGACCATCTCATTATTAAGTAGCAAAGGCAATTGAGACAAACGCAATGCAGTAATCAAAAGCTTCTTTTCACCGCGAGATAAGACATTGGCTGCCTGTTCTTTCAAAATCGGCAACTTGTGGTTTAACTCATCTCTTAAGGCGACATCTACTTTTTTATCAGAATTTTTGGCTCCTGTAGAGTCACTAGAGCGCCAATGTACATGAATATCAGCACGATGGTTGCCGATACGAGTGTATCCTAACTGTAGATCCTGTTCTAGACGCTCATTAAGCTGCACGTCAAGTCCCATACTTGTATCATAACCAACATTGTAACTTAGGCTTAACTGCTCAGCATAGGCAGGTAGTAGTTGTGCGATACTTTTAGCAAAGTAAGGCTGCCATTCGGTAAATACTTGCTCACGATAATGGTGAATAAGCGCAGCGTGATTACCAAGTCCTTTGTCCCAAGATCTCAGCTCTGCAAGCTGAACATGTGATAAATGATTCGTCTTTTTTAATAAACTATTGCGCTGTTTTAAAAGTCTTTGATAAGCAACCCACTGCGGATGAAAACCCTGTTTCATGTGAAACACTAACCAGTCTAGTAATTGCCGTCGACTGGCACTACCCTGCTCTAACATATCCATTGTGGAAGGGTCTATCAACAGCGTGGGCAACTGTTCGGTGAGGATGCTTTGGTTGTAGACAGTGGTTTGATTAAGGCGTAATAAGGTTGTCGCATCGGCTTGCTTTTGAATAGCTAATGTACTGTTATCAGTCAGCCTAGCATGTACAGTAGTACTGTCTTTATGATGCTGAATATAACGTTTGGGCTGATGATGACGAAAGCTTTTACCTCTTGATAATAAAAATATTGCTTCAAGTAGTGAAGTTTTGCCGCTACCATTGACACCGATGATGACATTACAAGCGGCAGAAGACAGGTCAACTTGAGATAAGTTACGCAAATATGAGACTTGTAGACGTTCAATCATAATAGCGACAGCCGCCTATTAAAAATGTTTACACAAACAGATAAAAGTTTGTGAAAATAAAGATTTTAAGAGTTAACTCAAGTTAAAGGTTTAGAACTTACAAAGGCTGCTTTTGATCCAAATTGTCAAAAAACAACCTCAATAACACCATCAAAAACCATATGCACGTTATTTTTAATGTTGATAAACCGCGAACACTATATACGCATTGGCATAATCACATACTGATGGAAGTCATCATTTAGCTGATTGACCAGTACAGAAGCGTTTGATTGGCTCATATGCATTTGCAAATCACCTTGAATAACACCTAGCACATCTTGTAGATAAGCGGCGTTAAATGACAACTCCATAGGCTCACCTTGATACTTAGCTTGTATCATCTCAACAGCTTCATCTTGCTCAGCGTTGTTGGCGCGGACTTCTACCATACCGTCACTAGCAAAGTTGAACACCACTCCGCGAGATTTTTCATTACTTAAGATTGCAACACGGCGCAGTACTTCCGTCATTTTTTCTTGATTAAACAAGGCCAATTTGTCAGTGTTACTTGGCATAACGCGGCGATAGTCGGGAAACTTACCATCAATCAAACGCGCGGTAAAAGTCACCATTAGATCTTGACTGACCTGCCCTGTACTATCCACCTCACCAAAAGGCAAACTGACTTGCAAAAATTCACGACCAAAACTTAAGGTCACCGGATTGTCTTTATCGCCCAGCATTTTACCAAGCTCAGAAGCCAAACGCTCAAGCTCAATGACAGCTTTACGTGGTAAAATGGCTTGCATATTCAAATCGCTACTGACATCGATCACACTACGTGCTAAAGCCAATCTATGCCCATCGGTCGCAACCGTCGTCAGCTGCTGCTGTGAGACATCAAATAACATGCCAGTTAAATAATAGCGTACGTCTTGGATTGCCATTGCAAACTGAGTCTTATGGATCAAATCAGTCAGACGACTGCGACTGATCGTCAATGGCGTGATGTTTTCTGGGTTGCCTAAGCTTGGATAATCTTCACTAGGCAAAGTACCCAAAGTAAAACGGCTCTTGCCACTAGTTAGTAAGCAGCGCTCGTTTACCTGGGTAGTAAGGTTTACCTGTGCTTGAGTGGGCAAAGACTTGCAAATCTCTTTTAATTTGGTTGCCGGTAATGTCGTTGTCCCCGCTTCAATACAAGCACCTGTAGGCAATCTCAATGTCGATGTCAGCTCTACTTCTAAATCAGACGCGGTCAAAACAAGCTCAGACTCAGACAACTGCAGCTTTATATTACCTAAGATCACCATGTTATGACGCTTGTCAGCAGCCTTGGCGATTAAATTAATAGCTTTTAGTAACGACTCTCGATTAATCGATAATTGCATGCTTAGTTACTCTTATTTAAGTTACTATAGTCGATTCTACATAAAACAGACACGTTATATGCCAACGCGGAACTGGTATAAATTTTTCTGGCTTGCTGTGCCTACGCAGACAGGGGCTGCAAAAAATTCATCCCAGTCCCGCTGTATCTTTTTCATATTGGACTGACCATTAATAACTGTGACAAAGGACTGTTTACCATGCTGAATAACGTTACTACTATGGCAAGCTCATTACGCCAACACCTGCCCTTTTCATCTAATCAAGACCATGACATCACCCCTTATTACCGAGATCATGTTGCCGCTATTACTGGTGCAGGTTCTGGCATGGGACGTGAGCTTGCCATTCATTTAGCGCAAATGGGCTGTCATGTTGCGCTATCCGATATCAACGCTGAGCAATTGGCCCAAACCAAGGATTTGCTGGTTGGTTACGATATTAAGGCGACTACAACAATACTTGATGTCTCAGACAATAAAGCGGTTGAAGCTTGGGCCGTTGATGTCATGAGCGATCATAGCAAAGTGAATTTTATCTTTAACAATGCAGGCGTGGCGCTATATTCTACCGTAGAGGGCAGTAGCATCAGCGAGCTTGAATGGGTGATGGATATTAATTTTTGGGGTGTGGTTTACGGCACCAAGGCGTTTCTGCCTTTGATTAAAAATAGTGTCAAAGCCACTGAAACGGACAATAGCAATCACACAGACAAAAACGCCCGCCAGTTTTCTGAGCATGGTCATATCGTCAATATCTCCAGTCTCTTTGGACTGACCGCCCAGCCCTCACAATCCGCCTATAACGCTAGCAAGTTTGCAGTGCGCGGCTTTACCGAGAGCCTGCGTCAAGAGTTAGATATTCAGCGCTGCGGCGTGTCAGCGACCTGTATCCATCCAGGAGGTATTAAAACCAATATCGCCAACAGTGCGCGTGGTAATGACAGCATAAACGATATTGGCATGCGTACTGGCCCAAAAGCCATCAGAAGTTTTAATAAGTTTTTGAAGTTCGATGCCAGTGATGCCGCTTGGATCATTTTGCAGGCGGCCGCGACCAACCAGCGCCGCTGCCTGATTGGCAACGATGCCAAAATGATCGATGCCGTACAGCGCATCTTTCCAGCGCGATATAGTCAAGTGTTAAACGACGTCAATAAGTTATCTCGCAAGCTAAAACCGCGACGTGCCAAAAAACCCAATCATGGCAGATGATTTTTTCTTGTTCTATCTGGAGTTACCTCCCTATAAAACAGACACAGTACGACTGGGAGCAGTTTGGCAGCGCCTCTATCGGCGTAGGCGCAGCAAGAAAAATTGACACTCCTCACACATGGTACAGTTACCTACTGATTTTACTTAGAATTGTCAAAAAAAGGCGCTTAACCCATGTGTGGTTAAGCGCCTTTTTTCGGTTTGTCGCTATCTATAGCATTGCGTTTATGATTGACGATTCTGACCTTATTAGCGGGTAAGCGCTTGCGCATAAACTGTGACACTTTACGTATTTATATACTTTAACACGTTATATTTGCTACAATTATGTTTCTAGCAACTTACTGCTTATTATCTATTTATATTGTTATTTACCGGCTAAATATCCGGCTTGCTTTTTTATTGATACAGCACTTACTCCAGACCTAGATTAGGCACAGTTCTATCAGCATGACGGTTAAATTACCATATAAATATATATTCAGATATTATCTTTTATAATAAGGATATTCCAGTGAAAACATTTCTAGCAATACCGTCGCCTTTTTTGTTGGCGACTATCGTGGCTGTCGGTGCCACTAGCATCACGGCCTGTAGCGACTCAGAGACCAAGGCGGTGGACCGTGTCGAAGAAGCAGAAGCCCTCGCCCGCGTCAAATCGCTTGAAGCACGCGCCGCTGAGATTAAAAACGACATGGCCGCAAACCCCGGTGCCAAACTAAACATCAGCATGCCAGATGAGTCGACCATCCCTGATAATGAATATGGCGCCGCTGTCCGCCGAGGGTTGGAGCTTGCCAATCATACGTACCGAGAGCTGCCAAATAACGTCGGCAACAAGCTCAATTGTACCAGCTGTCACTTAGCCAATGGCTCAGAAGCCTATGCCGCACCGTGGAATGGCCTACCGGGTATCTTTCCGATTTACCGCTCGCGTGATGCTCGCGTCAACTCGTTACAAGAACGGGTCAATGGCTGCTTACAGCGTTCGATGAACGGCACGCCACTGGATCTAGATTCAGAGGAGATGAATGCCTTTATCTCTTATATGACATGGCTATCACAAGATATGCCTATTAAGGTATCGCCAGAAGGCCGTGGGTTTGTCAAGATTGACAACACACTGACCCCAGACCCCGTCAAAGGCAAGGAGATATTTGCCAATACCTGTAGCACCTGTCATGGTGAAAATGGTGAAGGTCAATACAATGACGACGGCACCTACGTATATCCTGCCGTCGCTGGTGAAAACTCATTCAACGACGGCGCAGGTATGGCACGTACCTATAAGGCAGCAGCCTTTGTGAAAGGTAAAATGCCGTTTGGTCAAGGCAATACCCTAACCGATCAAGAAGCCATCGATGTGGCCAGCTACTTTACCCACTTGCCGCGCCCTGTCAAAGCCAACAAAGACAAAGATTGGCCAAAAGGCGGCGCGCCTGTTGATGTACGCCGTTAATAAAGGTCAGTGGTTTAGACAATAAAAGGACTCAGATAAAAAGCCCAGCTATAAATAACTGGGCTTTTTTGCGGTATGCATAACCATCATAGTAATATTTAAGGTAGCTTCATATCACCTTCTACCAGCCAGCCCATACGCCGCATCACATAAGCGACGATACCGGCAATCACGGCTGGCAGCACAAACATCAATAACACAATCGCCGTCCATAGCTGTGCGGTGCTCATCAGTCCTTGCGAGGCCTCGATGACGCCAAACACCCCGACCAACCCCGCCGTACCCATGCCAGCGCCAGTTGCGGTACATGCCAGCCCAAAGCCGACTGTCGCAATAGGACCGACGATAGCGCTAGCGACAACGGCTGGCAATAAAATTAATGGCTTTTTAAGTACATTAGGTATTTGTAGCATACTGGTGCCAAGCCCCTGAGAGACCACCCCGCTGACACCGTTGTCCTTAAAGCTCGCCACGGCAAAGCCGATCATGTGCGCCGCGCAGCCCACCACCGCCGCCCCGCCTGCCAGCCCGCCAAGCCCGATAGCGATACAGATAGCTGCGCTTGAGGTTGGTAGCGTCAGTAAAATGCCAACCACAACTGCTATCACGATTCCCATTAATAACGGTTGTAGCTCAGTGGCGGCTTGGATACCTTGTCCAATAGCATCAACAGCAGCGACGATAGGTGGATTGAGTAGCGCACAGACCAATAGCGCGATACCACACACCACAAGTGGTACTAATAGAATGTCAAGCTTAGTCTTGCCAGCGACCCATGTACCAGCGCGATAAGCAAATACCGATGCCAAATATGCCCCTATCGGGTTGCCAGGTAAAGCGACAAAAGTTGCCGGACCGCTCACTTGCGGTGTAAAGAGCGTCCCCGCCATTAATGCTTCAGAATGGGCGCCGAGCATACCTGCCACCAAGCAACTTAGCATAACCAATGTTGGTGCTTTGAGGTAATAGGCAATACCCACTCCGATACCAGCGCCCATCAAAATAGAAGCCAGTTTACCGACAGCGATAAGGGCTGGTAAGTCTAACCAGCCACCAATTTGCGAGATGATAAGGCCAGCGATTAAGGTGACAAATAGCCCTAGAGCCATACCAGTAAAAGCATCGATAAAATACTTTTGAAAAAATGCTTTAAACATATTGACAGATGGGGCGGAGAAACAAATCCAATTGCAAAGGGTTCATCTCCCATGCGTCTTTTAGCGTTTGAAATTCTGGCTCCTGCGAGGTCATGATGGTTTCATCAATCAGCGCACAGTAAGCGTACTTAGCTTCATGAATATCTTCTGATAAAAAGCCTTTTTTGCGTGCATTTATCTCAAATTTATCTAGGAAGTCGTATATCTTTTGACGAAACTTATGTGGTTCGGTACTAAAGTAGTGGTTGCGTAGTAAGAACACTAAATAAAAGCCGTCATACATGATATCAACCAGCGATTGGCTGCTGATGCGTTTATCAAGACCGATTGCTGAGACCTTTGATGCCACCTCACCTGAATCTAACAATGAGGGCGCAGAACCAATTGAATTATTCCCTGACATGATCGTTCCTAATGCTTAATTTTTGAAAATACTGGTTTTGGAGATATTACTTAACGACAGCAATCAACTAACGTGTATACACAAGTAGCGATTTATAACGCTGCTCGATAGTAGCTTCTAGAATTCACTACTGTACGATAGCCATTAGCTCTATTTTTAAATCATCAAAACCGTTTGGCACATAGATACAGATGGATTCAGACTTTATCATCTCATCATACAGCTCACCTACAGGCTCAATGGTGAAGTAACTAAATCCTGGCCGCACAGGTATCGCACTCGGTACTTGAGTCACATGTGAGATAGGTGAACCGGGCAGCGCTGATAAGACACGCTTCTCTACCGAATCAGGGGTCGCGACCTTAAAGCGGCGTGGTACGATATCGATTAATTCATGCATCGGCAGTGAGGAGCTAATAGACAGATATAGCTGTGAGCTGCGTGTGATTTTGTCGCCGCTCAGCTCCCCTGTATAGTAAGACGATTTGTTTTGACGTAATGGGATTGAGATGAAGTTACTCGCGATCACGGTGTTGAGTAGCTCACGAATGATTGAGATGATGCTATTAAACGACTCATTAGCATTGTCATGATGATAAGAAGGCAAATCGCCTACTTTATATAATGAGCTAAAAGTAGCCAACTGGCTGGCCACATTTAATAGCGCCTCATACAGACGTTCTGGATGCAATTTAGCGTTATTATATAAGTGATTTAGCTGAGAGTATGCGGTATTGAGCGTATGCAATAGCCAAAAAGATGCGATATCTGATGAGCGAAATTCTAGTAAATCATTATTAGACTGGCGATGATGGTCATATAACGAAGTCGATTTGGTATTGATCATGGTCATCAAACGATAGACTTGACCCACGAGCGCAGGGTTACTCTTAATATGCACACTAGGACGATATAATCTTCATCTACTTGGTAGATGCCTTGGGTTGTGCGCACCAGTTTGGCAACTAACAACGACAGGGTATCTCGACTGGGCGCTTGCGCGGAATGGCTCAATTGCAGGCTTGGTGATAGCTTGATAACATCAATGACTGCTTCAGCTGCCTGACTATATAAATCTTTTGCTTCAATAGCTCCCCTGACATAGCGTGCTGGATTATCATTATGGTCTGCTTGTATGTTACTGCCACCATTATGGACAATCTCTAAACTTAAAAACACAAAGACCTCATCACCATGATCTTGACTATCTAGCGCAACACCTTTGGGTAATGCATCTATACGGGGTGCCTGATATATTGTGCTATCTGGCAATACAGCGTAAATACTTTGAAAGCTTAATAAGTTACTTTCTAAAAGCTGTTTATCTATCTGAACATCGGATACTCCGTAAGCATACGGTTGCATCAGCATCATACTCAGGGCGCGCTGTGAGTTATGATACGTGTCTTGTATTTGAAAATGCTGAGGTCTTAAAAACAGCCCCTCTCCCCATAGTACTCTGTGTTTACTCAAGACAATCTCCTACAAACAGCTGACTAATGGCTGCTGATAATATTTAAGTTTGGTCGAAAATGTAGGCGCAAGCTCTGGGCTGATACCCTCCGCTATACTCACATCACATGCGCCTATATGAAGCGCCAGTGGCTTATCAAAATTGAGACTATTAAGCGGAATGAGAAGCTGTGAGCGTTTTTTGGTGTATCTAAGTCCCACTTTAACCGCCATAAAGCGTGCATCCTGCGGAATATTTAAAGTTAGACTGGTCTCGCGATTAGGGATAACACTGACTTCTTTAGCAGCCAGCTCCTCAACTTCAGTAAACTGGCTTTCTTCTTCCAAAAACGCAATATAAGCGATACTCGCAGTGCCTTGGTTTGTACGTCCAGCATTAGCATTGACCGTCGGTTTAATATTTAATGTGAATTTTTGTCGTCTTAGTTGCTCTTGCAAAGCCTGCTGCTCGGTATTCATGTTTTTCAATCTGCTGTTGCTGTTTTTTCTAACTGAGCTTTTAAGTTTTGCAGATCGTCATTGTCACTGTTTTTGCCATTACTGATGATGCTTTTTATATTATCAGCAATAGTAGACTCGCCTGCCAGCGCAGAGACATTGTTATTGGATTTGCTCAACTTATCAGTGCTACATCCTGTTAGCGTCCCGCTTAACAAACAACCAGCTGTCATCGATGCTATGGATATTATCTTACATCTGTTCATATTTTCAATTTACCTTGAAATACTATAGTTATTATTGACTGGTCAAAATTTCCGCCATTTCTGGGCGACCAAGTACCCCTTTTTTGCGTAGTTCAACATGCCCAAGATCCATCATTCGCCAGTCTCCTCCCCACACAAGTCCAGCAGATTTTGCCACTTTACCATATAGTTTATAGCCTCGCATCGCCCAAGGATCCTTTTCAGTGATCACAATCTTACCATTTTTTAATAAAGGCGCTGTCTCCTGCAAGACCAAACTCTTACCATTTTTTAATAAAGGCGCTGTCTCCTGCAAGACCAAACTGATGGTAACTTTTATAGGAGCCCGCCTTGGTCACATGAGTGCCTTTTTTAAGCAATCTTGCCTGCCTTGCAGGGCTACGATAGCCTTCTAAAAGCACCATATCATAGCCATACTGATCGCTCATTACCTTATACACAGTCAACAGCCGTTGAACAAATTCTGAATTCATCTTTTTCCAATTACGGTCAGCATTTTTGATATTGATATGACCATTATGTAGATGCGAAGCCAAAATGTCTCCTGAATAGCCAGTCGTACTATCTTGAGCATTTAGAGTGGACAAATCTGGCTCAGGTAATATGAGCGGCCTTCTGGCTTGAGAAAAATCCGTTTTTTCATCGGGCCAATAACCCTTTTCAGTCTGGTTTGCTTGATAGCTTGCAATCTCAGCTTCAAGCTCAGCGAACAACTCCTCTGGCGGCGATGGCGGTGGTCGCAGACGCTCACCTACAAGTAATTGATTAATTTGTGAGTTAGCAGTGCCGGGTATAGTGTTTTTAGCATGATAAACCTCAAGAGAATGACTGTTAATGAGGGCATAACATAGGCCAATAGTCGCTGTAATAACTAACAACGACAGTGTAGATACGATTGGGATGCGCTTTATATTGATAGGCAATATAAAACGATGAGTACCCTTTATAGTAGAGCGAGAGGACGTTACTTGTAGCTGCCTCAATAAAAAGCCTATTTTTAAACCAGATAACTGCCGAACACTATTTTTTGTTTTATCAAATATTCTTATACATAGTTGTCGATCGAAAAGTGCAACCACCACAACGACTGATATCAGTGTAAAGACAGAAACAGTGAAATAAACCATAAAAATATAAACATTCGTTGGTATTGCTAATTTTATAAGCAGTATATAGACAAACGAGCTGTTTTAAAATAAAGCTGACTTAATTTCATTATTATTTTTCCATACCAATATGTTTTTTCTCTCTTTTACTATATGTTTTCAACTCCAAATCTTATAATTAAAAGGCTTTAAACTATCTCACTATAAAAATAATTACGGAAAAAGATATTGAAACTTAATGACTTACTAAAAATTAGTAAAATATTGTAGTTATTCGTAGTGGCATTGATAGAGTAAACACCATAAAATACTATTAAAAATATCTTAGAATATAGTAAAAACTAAGAAAAATAATCGATAGTTAGGAGTTAGAAAAGTGGTTGTAAAAAAACTAATGTCATACGGCCGCTATGTTTTAGTGATGCTCTTAATTGTCTATCTCATATTGGCTTGGATGTATTTCAAAGACAATGCAGGACAACTTACTGCATTTGGTTTATTGCTTTGGTTTGTCATTGTTCCCCTATCATTATTTGCATTTATCCTAGCGCTTCGATGGAGACAGAAAAAAACAGAAAGCAGTACTGCTGATGCTGTATATAACAATAGTGAAAAAGAGCGCGCTAAACTGCCGAATACTTATAGATTGTTTATGTATAGCAGTATGTGTCTGCCTGAAGGAGATAACTGGTCCGATGTGATTGATAATAATGCAGACCTTACCTTATTGAGTGAAGATCTGACAGACTTTGATGGTTTACCGATACTGACCAAACCGATTATACAGTTAACCGATGTCGCACCCTTACCATACCAGTATATGCATGATACAGGTTTAGAGGATTCAGATCTGAACGGCCTAACTCTGCGTTTGTGCTCATTGATTCACAAACAACTCTCTTTAAGTGACGAGGTGTTGTCGAGTATTGCTCAACACTTTAACGTTCATAATGAACAAGATACTCATGAACCCAACTCAGCTATCGACATCCACCCTGATTGGCAACAGCATTACCTTATTAGTGCAGATAAAAAAGATAATGACGAATCCACCGTCGCTCCTACTGATGGCTCACTCTCTGAATTTTCCATTTATCTGTGCGTGCCTGAAGGCGCAGACACAGATCTACTCATCGCAGCCACAAAAGAGCAGCTATCCACCTATGGTTTTTTAGACTCTTTAATTACTATTAACCCAATTATCACTAGTGATACCAATCCAAAAAACAATGTCACTTACGACCCTATACAGTTTGTCAATGAGCATGTGATGCCATTGGCTCAATCGGTGTCCCCTGAGCTTTGCTTATTGATTATCGCAGACTCACAGCTTAATGATGAGTGGCTAGAATTGCAGCTGTACTCGAGTAATACTTCCAACGTCATTCCTACTGAAGCGGGTGTGCTACTAGTATTCTGTAATCAAGCTGCTCAAGACGTACTTAATATCGACACTTGTGCCAACATTTTATTAACTAAAATACGTGCCCCCGATGTTAAAGACATTAGTACACAAAATGCGGATATAAACGACCATGGCCAATCAGATGTATGCCTTGATAACAGACGTAGTTATAGTCATCGGTTAATGAGGATCAAAGACCTACTGTTAGACAATTCTTTTTCACTGTCATCAACCACTGATAAAACGCACACTCAAACAGAATTAGACAATACAACAGATAAAACTAATGTTCTTTACCAAAATCTCAATGTCACATCTATGACTGACATTAATCCAGAAAAACAACCGTATGATATTTCAGTATATATGAGCTTTATTAATGCACTTACAGAACAAGACATACTAGCAAATGAGCATTATTTAGGGCATTATATGCCATCTAACCTCTGGTTAAAACCATTTATCGGTTTATCATTATTCGTCAATTTAATTAATACAAATAAACAAGAGTCAGATTTTATATTTCTAGAAACTCAACATAAGCAATGTTCTCTGCTTTGGTTAGCAGATTTTTCCTAGGCGTTTTAAGCGTAGCTCTTACGAAAAAATTGACGCTTCATTGTTGTAAATATTTATTTTATTGTCTTAAGAACACACTAGGTAGCACGCATGTTTTCAAGGTTTTTTCATCTTATTTACAACCCAAGAGTGTTGTCGGTCTTGGGTATCATAGTCGCTCTAGTCTTGTTGTATGATTATGTGACCATCAAAACCTTTACCATCATTATTGGTGTATTGATGACATGCGTAGTGCTAGGGGTGCTTGGCTACTACCTATGGAAAAGGCGCAAAAAAGCCTCAGATGAACTTGCTAATCTGGTAAAAGATGGTGGCAACGAGAGCCACAACGAAAATAGCCTTCATAAAGCTAAAGATGGAAATGTCCAAGAAGTGCAAGCGCTACGTCAACAAATGCAAGACGCTATTAAGACCATCCGTAAGTCAAAGATTGGTGATCAAACCGGTAAAGCAGCGTTATATGAGCTGCCGTGGTATATGGTTATTGGTAATCCAGCAGCAGGTAAAAGCTCAGCTGTACTGCATTCTGGTTTAAAGTTTCCATTTATGGAAAAAACCAATAAGCTATCGGTAAAAGGGGTTGGCGGTACGCGTAACTGTGATTGGTTTTTTTCAACCGAAGGTATTTTACTTGATACTGCAGGCCGTTACTCTGTCTACGAAGAAGATCGCTTGGAGTGGCTGTCATTCTTAAATCTGCTCAAAAAGAACCGACCTAAAGCGCCAATTAACGGCATCATTATTGCGGTCAGTATCGCCGAACTTACCAAAAATGATCCAAGTTATGCCTTAGACCTAGCCAAAAACTTACGCAGCCGCGTCCAAGACCTGACCGAACAGTTAGAAGTCTATGCACCTGTCTACGTAGTCTTTACCAAGATGGACTTGGTCTCAGGCTTTCGTGACTTTTTTAATGACTATGAACAAGAAGAGCGCGGTCAAGTATGGGGCGCGACCATACCCTACCCTGAGGATCCCGAAAACATTAACATTACTGATGTTTTCGAAGAGCATTTTGGCGTATTAGTCAACGGTCTAAAAGATTTGAGTACGACAAAATTGTCTTTGCGTCATCAGCGCACTGTCTCTCCCAGTCTGATGACTTTTCCTATGGAGTTTCAGTCGCTACGTCCGATGATACGAACCCTTATGCATGCTTTATTTGAGGACAACCCTTTTCAATTTAAGCCCATATTGCGCGGGTTTTACTTTACTAGCGCCTTACAAGATGGGCAGGTTAGCAGTCAGATGACTTTGCAGATGGTGCAAAATTACGACTTGCATCCACCCGCTGTCCCTCTCAGCGCTCAGCAAGAAACCACCGATAAGCCCTATTTTTTGCAGGATTTATTTTCTAAAGTCATCCTAAAAGACAAGCATTTGGTCAAGCAACACAAAAATCGTAATAAACGCAGTCATCGCGCTATTGCTACCTTGGCCGCTGTGGTGGCTCTTTGTGCGGCTGTTGGACTATGGACATGGTCATATACCAATAATAAGCAATTAACTGAACGCGTAGTAGCCGACTTACAACAAGTTGCCGAGCTACAAAAAAACGCTAATGGTGATCTGCAGTCTCAGCTTGAGTCACTTAGCATTTTGCAAAGCCGAATAGAGCAGCTTGAGAACTATGAAGAAGATAAACCACTGTCTTTGAGTCTTGGTCTCTATCAAGGCGGCAAGCTCAAACAAAAACTACTAGCAGAATACTATAACGGCATCCGCATCATCGTCTTAGCCCCTACCAAACAAAATATAGAAAAGTTCCTGACAGAGGTAAATACTAACGCGGCGCAACTGAAAGTACGCACAGAAGAATCTGCAACTGAAAATACAACTGAGACTACGACTAATGACGCTTATATTCAGTCCGATCCGACCGATGTTGAAGATGCTTATAATGCGTTAAAAACTTATCTTATGCTAGGTAATCACAACAATTTAGAAACCAGTCATTTAAGTGACCAAATGACAAGGTTTTGGCGTAACTGGCTCGATGCCAATCGAGCTGACATGCCACGCGACAAAATGATTCGCCAAGCTGAGCGCATCTTAAGCTTTACCCTGGCACATGTCGATGACCCCACTTTCCCGCTCGTCCAAAACGACTTGGGACTGATAGATAAAACTCGCAGCAATCTATCTAAAGTTAGTAAAGGCCAGCCTGCACGTGAGCGCGTCTACTCTGAAATCAAGATGCGCGCATCTGCTCGCTTCCCTTCTGTTACGGTTGCACAGATCACTCAAAACAATGCCAACGAAGCACTACTTGGTAGCTATGTAATCTCAGGCACTTTTACCAGGCAAGCCTGGGATTCTTTTGTCAGTGATGAGATTGATAAAGCTGCCACCACTAGAGTGGTCGCAGATGATTGGGTACTGGCAACCAGTAGCCAAGATGATCTCACGTTGACTGGTAGCCCTGAACAAATACGGCAATATCTAGTCAATCGTTATAAGCAAGAATATATCGCTGAATGGAAACGCTTTATATCGCAAGTTTATGTTCGTGATAGTGAGGGATTTGATGACCATGCTGTCTTACTAAATCAGCTGTCTAACGTAAAAGAATCACCGTTAAAAACTTTATTTGAGACGGTCGATCGTCAAACTCAATGGGACAACCAAGCTGCTAACCTCGGCTCTGATAATAATGGCAAGTCTCGACGCTCCTTTGTAGATTGGTTTAAGCAGACCATACTGCGCCAAAGTCCAGCTGAGCTGCGTATGGCAGAAGCGGCAATGAACAACGGTAGTAGCTCTAGTGATACAAATTCTGCTCCGCAAGCTAATTCAGGTGTGATCGCGCAAGAATTCTCCTCTATCCATGCTTTAGTCACACCAAGAGAGGACAATCAAGATCTGTCACTGTTAGATAATTACCTAGTAAGCTTAGGAAATATTAGAACACGCTTTAATAATATAGCGCGTAGTGACGATATCGGTCCTGATGCCCTACTGTTTGCTTCACAGACCCTAAGTCCTGACGGATCAGAGCTGACCAAGTCTCTACAAATCTTGGATGAGCAGATACTGAGTCAAGCCAATTCAGAAATAAAACAGCTTGTACGACCTTTATTAAGTGAGCCTCTGACTCGCTCATTCAATATGCTGCTGACACCTACTAAGGCTGAGATTAATAAAGTCTGGCAAGCGCAAGTACGGAGGCCATTCCTCAACAATCTAGAGAAAAAATATCCATTTACTGCCAATGCTAATTTAGAAGCGACACCAGCAGAGATTGGTCAATTCTTTGGGGAAGATGGCTATGTGGCGAGATTCGTTAACGAGACTTTATCGCCCTTTATCATACGTCGCGGTGATCAAATCTCAAGTAAGATTTGGAATGGTGCAGGTTTAGGTCTGAACCCACAGTTCGTCGCTGACTTCGGTCGTTACTTTGTCAACTATACTGGTAGCAATAGCTCAGGCTCATCGGGTACAGCTGGTGCTGCCCCCAATCAAACAACGTTTCAGATTATGCCATTACCAGTGAGCGGCTTGACAGAGTATACAATCGTCGTCGACGGTCAGCAGCTGCGTTATCGTATGGGCACACAAGCATGGACGACTTTTGTATGGCCAAACCCGAGTAGCCAGCCTGGCGCTAGCATTAGAGCCAAGGACTATGATGGCAGAGACTTTACTGTCTTTGAAGAAGCCGGAAGCTTTGGGGTAGAACGCCTCATCAATAGCGCACGCCGGACCGAGCTTGGCGATGACATCTTTGAGATGGCATGGTCGGGTGATGGCACAACGATTTCTGTCCGCTTTAGAGTTATCAGTGGCAATAGTAACAATGCCACTCAAGGTCGCTCAAACAACCCATTTACTGGCATGAAATTGCCTGCTGATGTAATCGCCCTTGGTGTTACGCGTAGTGCAAAGCCAATTGCTACTCCTAACGCTGACAATAACAGCCCTTCTGCTAATAATTTAGCAGATCAAAGCAATGAACAAGGTAGTGCAACTACGAATAACACCTCTGCACCCTCTGAGCAGCAGGAGAAAACGCGATGATGCCC
The DNA here is from genome assembly GCF_001462175.1 of Psychrobacter sp. ENNN9_III. Classification (NCBI taxonomy): domain Bacteria; kingdom Pseudomonadati; phylum Pseudomonadota; class Gammaproteobacteria; order Moraxellales; family Moraxellaceae; genus Psychrobacter; species Psychrobacter sp. ENNN9_III. The sequence goes on along the minus strand of NZ_LNUO01000003.1, from coordinate 16,702 downwards.
GAATCACTACCTTTAGTTTATTTTGGCAAGCTGCCTGCTCGCGGAGACTTCGTGCGTGCGCGCGCTCATATCAATGAAACCAACATTATTGATCAGTGGGTCAGTCAAGCTCTGACTACTTCGGGCTCTATATTGAACGAGTCATCAAAAAGTGATGTACCCTCTAAAGAGCCTCCCTTTTTAAATTTCAGTCACGTCGATACTGCTGCAAATCAAATCATTACTGGAGTGCTCATACCCAGTCATGATAGTAGTCATAGAAAGTATCCTCTTATCGGCTTTGGTGTCATCCATTTGGATAAACCCAAAAGCTGGACGAACTACCTTCCTATTAAATCGCTTACTATCTGGGATGACATTTATGCAACGTTAATTGCGGCAAAGGCTCAAAACGATAGCACGCAAGTGACTGACGCTTTAAACAACTGCCTACTGACTATCGATAACAACGCCAGCACACACTACTATGACTTTATTAATACCATGACTCTACAAGATATTTCGGTATTAATGGATGTCAGTAAGCAGCAACTGGTACAGCAGATTATCGCAACAGGCTTGTTGTTTTTGCCTACTTTTACTAAAGGCTTCCACGGTCTCAACAAATCGATATGTTGGACACTAACGTCCGATAAAGCCAGTGCCATATATATGGCGACTTTTTGGCATGATTTAATCAGTGGCTTCTACCAACCCCATCAAATCCGTCTCAACACTTATCTATACCGCACCTCTAATCATTATCGTCTATTAATGAACTTCACTAAACCTGATGGACGCGTACTTAGCCAACTAACAAGTAGTGCAGATACAAATCCTGATGACTGGGTCTGGATTGCTAATAGTGACTGGACCCAAGGTTATATCGACGAAGACATCGGTTTGACCCGCTTTAATAAAGTGTTGTTGCAAGACAATCTGTATTTATATGATACAAGACAGCTGTTTAAGAGTATCTTCTTAGCGCAATAGCTATTTGAGACTATGTTTAGGATTAGTTTATTCAAAAACCGTTTAATAACATCTAGGTTAAAAAGGTGCTTTAATGAAAGACCTCTCCATAACGACAATATCTAAGCTGACACATCACAAAAAAAGCCTGCTATTGGCTGCTGTTTTTACGCTTCCTATGAGTGCTTTTGTCTTTGCAGAACATAATGGTGCTCACGTTGTAAACGGTTCGAAAGATGTGCCTGTCGTCATTAAAGGTGTCGTCGCTACCAGCTCAGATAAGCAGCAACTACTTGAAAAGCTCAAAGCTCAATACCCTAATAAACCAGTCAGAGATGAGATTGAAGTACGCTCAAACATCAGTATACCAACCAACTGGCAACAGATAGCCGCAGCTATTATCGATAGCGATATCTCCAATATTCGTCAAGGCCGTATCGATATTCATGGCACTACTATTAGCCTGCATGGCAAAGTCAGTAGCCCTGAACAAAAGCAAGCGATCCAAAATCGTATTCATACCCTTTTGACCGATCTTTATCAATTGGAGAACCAGCTAGTCGTCATAGAAGGCGAACAACGTCTCATCGATGATGCCCTAGGCGATCGTATCGTTGAGTTTGAGTCAGGCAGTGCCAATCTCACTCCTCTAGGTCTTGGCATCTTAGACGACATGGCAGGCGTCATTCAAAGTCTAGGCAACAAGCCCGTTACGATTACTGGTCATACTGACAATGTAGGCAACTCTGCCACTAATCTGGTCTTGTCCAATGAGCGCGCTGAAGCAGTTAAGCAGTACCTGATAGGCCGTAATATAGATGCTACTCGTCTAAGCACTACAGGCAAAGGTGACGCTGACCCTATCGCTAGCAATGACACCGAAAAGGGACGCCGACGTAATCGTCGTATTGAATTTACTCTTGGCGAATAACACCGCTGTCTATGATGACAAAGATAAATAAGCACTCAAGTTGATACTGCCGTCGCTTAACAATAGGGATATTCATTATGCTACGCTTGACCAATACCTTACTGCCTATGACTGCTGACAGGCTTTATGCCAGCGAAGGTAGCAGCCAAGCCCCTTATCCAAGTGCTCGGCAAAATACTGTTACTCATCAAACATGGCAGCAAACCCTACTTAGTGCTCCTGATGAATTCACCATCATCGCTCAGCTCAACCCGAATAATATGCAGCAATATCAACAACACGGTATCGACACCTACGTGCTGCACGTCTATATCCATGAGCTCAATCACCCCCCTTTTATGCCACTGACTCCCTTAATTGGTAGCTCCTTAACCCTAAGTTTTGATACCCCAAGTGGGCATGCCTATCGTCATCTATATATCACCGCCCTTTGCCAGCTCGATCATGATGGCAGCTATGGCTACTATCGACTCATCGCACAGCCCGTCACTTATCGCTTGCATCAGCATCTGCGCAGTCAGATAGATACTGACCTATCGGTACAAGCCATGGTATCAGAACGCGTCGCCATGCAAGAGATAGATGTGGTCGATGACAGTGGTACTGATAGCAGTAGTGAGGAAAATGCCAGTTGGACCCCAGCACGCATGACCCAGTGGCAGAGCAGTGACTGGAGTCATATCTGCGAGCGCCTCTCACGCCAAGGACTCACCGCTTACCTCAGGCACGCGCAAACTGAAGAGCATGCCCCGCCCACCCTTATCATTACTTCAGCTCATCCTAGTAATGAAGATGGTATCAGTCAAAATATCGGCTCAGTACGTTATCAGCAAGTGCTACATGATCGCGCTCACGCGCCAATCTTAGCCCTTAGTGAGCAAGTCATAACCCAGCCGAGTACCTTCACAGTGCAACGCTTTAACAGCGCTAGCGTGGCCCACCCAACCCAGTCAGCAAATATAGCTATCAGTGATAGTGAGGCAGATAGCCAAACCAATACGTCTACCCTTACGATCGACACTCCAGCCGCCTTTGCTCCAGTGACTGATACCGAGACGATTGATGACGCTACTATCATGGCAAATAGTCACCACAGTCGCTACAGCGTCTACCATGCGCTTGCTCACTGTACTGATTTAAACGTTGCGGACACTTTTACTCTAGTAGGTCATAACCATCTTAATCAGCATTACCGCGCCACTCATATCGTGCATTTAGCACGCAATAGCCTCGCTCATGTCACAGGACTCACGATAAGCCGTCGTCATCAGCAGCGCCATGCCTCAGATCTAAAAGCAGGTACTCATTTAACCCAGCTCAGACTGATCACCGCTGACACCCCTTGGGTAGGTGCGCTATACAGCAGACAAGCACTCCCACCAATGACGGGGCTCACAGATAGCCAGTCTGATACGGACAGTCGCAATCATATGACGCCGACACGCCACTATTTATTAGACAGCCCTGCTCAATCTATCAATCGATTAGAAGCCCAAGCAGGAAGCAATTATGGTAGCCACTTTACCCATAGAGCAGATGACCAAACTCTGATGCAAGCTATCGGTGATAGTGAGCATCTGATGAATACCGGTAGCTTATTATCATCAAGTCGCCCTAGCCTGTTTGCCACTGACAATGAGCAAGCGGTCGAGAGCGGCTATCGCAACACGGATTACGGTTTATCCGAATGGATCAGCGATCATAGAAGTGAGCAAGCCTATTCACAACTTAACGTCGATGCAGGAGACGTTGTTGCCAGTCTTAAAATGGGCGTGATCAACCCATCAGACACAGCCAAACGTCAAGGGATCAATGCGGCCACCAACGCGCAGATCAGTATCAAATCAGGGGAAGCACTAGTCCTATCCACTCAGCCGCAGACCCACGCGCAAGTCCAAGAGCACAACTACCAACAGCACACCCCTACTCTAACGCAAACAGCATTGGGTGGTCAGCACTTGGCGGAGCGGTTAACGCAACTGGCAACAGGACTTGGCAGACAAGTGAATGACCATAAGGCGATTAAGATGCAACTTGAGACTATCGCAGAGGAACAGCAAACCAAAACCCATCAAACCACGCCATTCACGCTCATTGATAGTGCCGCTGATAGTAGCTATGTCAGTGAAGACACGCTCATTCAACGTTCAATGGGTGAAATGATTACTACTACTCAAGCGAACATGATGATAAGTAGTGGCGAGACTCATAATCAAATCAGCAGCGAGTCACTCAATATAGTCGCCGATGGTCAATTTAGCATGACTAATGCGAAAGACAATATTACTCTCTCAGCCCATACAGGAAAGCTTGAAGCTACAGCGAAGCAAGATGTGAACATCGCCTCCTCGACTAAAGAGGTAGAAGTCGTGGCAACGAACAAGATTACGCTGACCGCTGGTGGTGCAAGTATTACTTTGGATGGCGCAAATATTACGATAGCGGCTAAGCAGTTTACGGAGAAGGCGGGTAAGCATAGCAAGGCGGGGGGTGGTATGGATGGGTTGGGGCTTTTAGGGTTGCCGAGTAAATCGATAGAAACAGATGATAACTTAAGAATTGTATATGATGAAGGTTTCATAATCGTTGATGAAGATACTCAAGAACCAATACCAAACTGTCATTATAAAATTACAAAACCTGATGGAACTACCGAAATGGGAATAACAGATAAGTATGGTAAAACTAAAGTGATAGAAAGCTATACAATAGAAGAACTGAAAATTGAGGTGAAATCCTAATGGCTGATACTTGGGAAGTAATTGGACAGTCATCAACTAGTCCAAGAAGTAATACTGATAGAGCAGTAGTAACTACGAGAGCCCCAAAAACTGAAAATATTATATTTATTGGTTCTGAGTTTGAGTATAATAATTTCTGGTTAAAGAACATGTTTATTGCAGCTGCATATCCTTTTGTTAAAAACAGAAGTAGATTTAGACAATGTGATAAAGTGACGATTGCTTATGTCGATTATGGCTATACCCGTTTAGAAAAATTAGCTATCGAAGGTCTAAAAAACGAAATAGAATTTACTGATAACATAACCTTTATCGCGTTAAAAACCAAAACAAAAATTATAGAGCTATTAAACGCGAATAGAGAAAACTATAAAATAAAAGATTTAGCTTTCTTTTGCCATGGGTTGAATGGAAAGATTACCTTGAATTATAGTGGTAGACCTAACATCGACCTAACTACTTCAGATATAAATACTATTGGTAACACTAATTTTCTTAGTTCAGCTACAGCTAGTTCGTACGCTTGTAGAACAGGGATGGCAGATAATATAACACTTAGGACTCAAGGATCATTTGATAACATTAGCGAGGCAGATCCTGATAACAGTTTTGCTCAACTATTCGCAAATAGACATAGTATCGATTTTTATGCATTTCATAAACGTACATTATATAGTAATATTCTGAACCCTAAAGATGATGCTGAAAAAATAGCTGAAAACCTTAAAGATAAGAGAAAAGTAAATAGTAGTGATGTCATTTCTATATTAGAAAACTATGAAGCACTACCACATCCAGAATTAGGTGAAAGTTATAAAAATATGTGGGGGTGGATTCCCAGAGGGGCAGTATTAGAAGGAACAGTTGGTTATTCACTATGGCGAAAAGGGGGTGGATTAAAAGTACCAGTTGCTGCCAATACCCCTACAGGATTACCTTCAACAATGACTAGATTCAGTCCTAAATAATATGATCAATAAAAAACTAAAGCTCACGCTCCTTATACTTACACTAATAATTTTATTAGTTTTTTCGTATATTTATATGGTGAAATCAATGAATGCATTTACTTACCAACATTTTAATGAGAAAGATTTTTTACTCATTCAAACTGATTTGCAAAAAGAATATAGCTTTTATTTAAATAGCTTTAAAAAAGATAATAGTGTTCAAGTTACTTTTAATTTTCATAATGTAATACCCCCATATGACGCAACTATAGAACTATATTCTCATAAAACATCTAACTACGTATATATTGGTTCTTATCAACCTACAATTACATTTGCTGCAAAAGATAGTTTATTCGAAGATAGTCTTGATTCGCTAACTATCTCCATAGTAGATTCAGAAAATAGATCCTCTTATACTATAGAGCAGGAAAAATCTTTCGAATTTTGGAAAGAAGGAAAAGTTATTAATATTTGGTTTTTACCTTTCAGAACATATGATGAAGAAACTGGTAGAGATATAGGCTATACAGTTTCACTCAGTTGAAGTTTTCGTTAACAAATAATTTAAACATGAATTTGTCAATATTAGTCTTCTTATCAAAATCGTAAAATAAGCTCGAAATTAACCCAACCTATTATCTAGAGCATAATAGCTTGCATTTATAGTATATACTAATCAACTAAATAAATAATTATAAACCGCCTTCGGACGATCTTTTTATTAACTCAATATAATGTGTCTCAAACTCAAAGCATTCAACTTAACTTCAAATTATAGACATTACTCAGCATAATAACTCCAAACACGACCACCCTTTGCAAGCACCTGATGTTACCGCTAGCCCTGTGTGTAGCGAATATCCTTGGCTGTACGCAAGATTGCAGGCACTTAGCCTGAGACATTATCGTCGAGCAGGAACGGCGCAGGCTTTAGTGCTTGCTCTTGCGAGCAGTCAAGATAGTAGCGAAAAGCAGGAGTGGCTATAAAGTATTTTGATATAAAACGATGATGCCATTTTCTGCAGATCAAAAGCCACCAACCGAAAAATTCTCACAATCCTGCACCCTCAATCAAAAATACTGCATCTCCAGTCATTTTATTTCTTAAAGTATTGTCTATAGTTAAATGACTATATTTATCTTTTTAGTTATAGAGATATTGTAAGAATAACGCCTTTTTACAGGACGTAAAAGGCATGGTATGGCTACTGTCAACGAAGCAAAAGTCTTTGCTGCTAATTGTGTTTAGCCGATAGGCGATTATGACGACGGTACAACCAATAGACTATCATAAGGAGTGTGATATGGCGGGTGTAATACAACCAAAGAATAAGGGCCAGGATAATTCTGCTACCCCTTCTGATCCTAACCAAGAGTTGGTATCAAATGCAGACCGAGCCACCAAAGGCTCCTTAACCATGGCATGGTGGGGCGTCTGTAGCGCCATGTTCTATCTGGTCATTGGTATTGCAATGGCAGAGAACTATGGGACTAAGAATGCGATTATCGGCTTATTGATAAGCTGCGTCGCCTACGGCGTCATTAATGGAATTATCACTCGCTATGCCATTCGTACAGGCATGTCAGTGGCTTTGTTTTCTCGCGTATTATTCGGTCACAAAGGTGCAGCCTTAGCGACACTGATATTCTTTGCCACGGCTATGTATTACGCGGTGTTTGAAGGCTCTGTTATTGCCGTCACCTTTAGCCAAACTTACCCCTCTGTCCCTTACTGGATCGCTGCTTTAATCGTAGTGGCTTATAGTGTGCCTATGATTATGGGCAGTGTCCAAAACTGGCTAGATAAACTAAATGGCGTGCTCTTACCGTTTTATATTATCGGACTTATCGCAGCAGTCGTCATGGCGACTAATGAGTATGGTTATAGTAGTGCTTGGTTGTCTCTAGGGCCCGAAGAAGCGCTGCCTTTTGGCTGGTGGAACGTTGCCGTATATTACATGGGCATATGGGTCTTGATGATGTATACCTTTGATTATGCGCGTTATGGCAAGCAAGAAGACAGCAAATTCTTATCCTGGTTCAATTTTGGTATCCCCTTTTATCTGGTTGCTTTTTTCTTAAGCGGACTGGCAGGGATTTATTTGGTAAGCACTATTCCACTGGAAGGTGCATTATCTGAAGTCTCCATCACGCTAGGGCTCGTAAAATTGATGGGTGTGTTCGGTCTCATCTTTGTTGTCGTTACACAAACTCGTATTAATACGGCCAACTACTTATTGGCAACCACCAATCTGCAAGCATTTCTCAAAGATACCCTCAATATTCAGATTCCAAAACTCGTTGGCGCTTTATTAATTGGTACTTTTATTTTCGTTCTGATGCTACTCGATGTATTTGCTTATCTGTTACAAGCACTGGCCTATCAGGGCGTATTTGTCGTAGCTTGGGTAGCTATCGCCCTAACCCACATACTCTATCCTAAACGAGAAGATATCTTTGGCGCAGTTCCCGTCATTGATCCGCAGCGCTTGCCTGCATTTGATAAGTCAGGATTGGTCGCTTGGATCGCAGCCTCAATCGTCGGAATCGTGCTCATGAATTTAGGTGGTAGCTGGGTCAATTGGTATGCAACCTTAACCTTTATTACAGCGACTGTTCTGTACGCGATATTGATGCCCAAAACTCAGCAACACGTTTTACAACTCACACCAAAACCAACAGTTAGTTAACCATATAAGATAAAAGGTGCGCTGACAGTCAAATACTGTACCTGCTCAATCCATTTATTTGTGGTTAGCATTGTTATAGTAAAGCCAGTGCGATAATAAGATTACAAGGAGTGAATCATGAATCAAGCTAAAAACACCTCGACCCAAGCTTCAACCACCCTCGATCCTATCACTTTATCCGTTGTCCGCGGTGCGTTAGAAACCGCGCAGCGCGAGATGACACTTACTTTAGAAAAAACAGCGCGCTCTAGTGTATTTAATCTAGCGCATGATTATAGTAATGCGCTGTTTGATCATTTGCCTGAGATGATTTTGCAAGGACAAGACATTCCTATTCATCTAGGCTCATTGATGCCAGCCATGAAGGCCGTGGCAGAATTTTATGGCGACGATGTTCATGAAGGCGACATTATTTATCATAATGACCCTGTCGTTATGGGCAGTCATATTTTAGATTGCTGTATGTATAAGCCTGTGTTTTATGAAGGTGAGCTGGTATTTTGGACGGTATGTAAAGGTCATGTCACCGATATCGGCGGCCCTGTACCTGCTGGTTATAATCCAGATGCCAAAGAGATCTACGCCGAAGGATTACGCATTCCACCCATCAAGATATGGGAAAAAGGCGTTAGACGTGATGACGTTATCAATCTGATCCATAGCAATATGCGCTCACGCCGCAATCAAGAAGGCGATTTGAATGCGCAATATGGTGCTTGCGCGGTCGGTGAGCGTAATATGATTGCGCTGCTAGACAAATATGGTGTAGAGACAGTTCGTGCTGCCATCGAAGAGCTAAAAAGCATGGCTGACAAACACATGCGCTCGCTCATCGAATCCCTTAATGATGGTGAATATCATGGCGAGGCCGTTCTGGAAGATTCAGGGCATGGCCTTGGCGATTTGACTATCAGTGCAGACATCACTATCAAAGGTAGCGATGTACATATTCAGATAGATAGCCCGCCACAAGTTCCTTATTTTATTAACTCTTATGCTGGTAACTCAATGTCAGGCGTCTTGCTTGGACTTATGATGTTCGCCCAAGTAGATCCTCCTTACAATGAAGGTTTGTATCGCTGCGTTACCGTAGATTTAGGTGAGCATGGCACGCTATGTAATGCCAAAGAGCCTGCGCCTCATGTGAACTGTACCACCACACCAATGGAGACATTGACAGATGCGGTACGTAAAGCGCTTGAAAATGCTGCACCTGAGCGCGTAACGGCATCGTGGGGACATTCGTCAGGAGTCAACATTGCCGGTATTGATCCAAAAACGGGTGAGCAATATGTCACCATGGTACTCGCCTCTATTATCTCAGGCGCAGGCGCCACTCAGCAAATGGATGGTTGGCATGCTTGCGGGCCTTTGTGCTGTTTTGGTGCGTTAAGCTCAGGTGATATCGAGTTATTAGAATATCAATATCCTATCGTCGTCCATAAGTATGGACTGGCAGAAGATAGTGGCGGCGCAGGACGCTTGCGCGGCGGCTGCGGTACAGTTTGGGAGGTAGAGCCCCTCGATCATACCATGACCGTCGTTGCTTTTGGTGAAGGACGTCATATTCCAACGATGGGTGCAGGCGGAGCTGAGCAAATCTCACCAGAGCTCAAACTGGGTAAATTAGAAGTGTTCCGTGAAGGCGGCGAGACTGATGTGCATCTTCACAATACAGTAATTGAGATCAAGTCAGGAGAACGCGCGCGAAATACCAATCCTGGTGGCGGCGGCTTTGGTCGCTCTTTTGAGCGTGAACCAGAAGCTGTATTACGTGATGTCATCGAAGGGATTGTCTCTGTAGCTGCTGCTGCAAAAGAATACGGTGTCGTCATTGATAGCAAAACCATGCAACTAGATGAAAAAGCGACTCAAGCATTACGGGCAGAGGCGGCATAGTTGGCACAGGGATGTGCTGACTCTACATATAAAATAGAAAAGTTTAAGGATGAATTATGAGTTATGAATTTCGTTTAGGCGTAGATGCTGGTGGTACTTTTACAGATTTTGTGTTGGCTGAAAACGGGGGCGATATACATCTATTTAAAGCCCCTTCTACCCCAGAGGACGGTACTAAAGCGATTGCAAACGGGCTGCAACAGATTTCCGAAAAATTTGATCGCCCAATTACCGAGATTATCCAAGCCTGCGACTTGTGTATTAATGGTACCACCGTTGCCCTAAACGCTCTGATTCAAATGAAAGGGGTAAAAGTAGGACTACTCTGTACGGAAGGTCATGAAGACAGTATTGAGATTCGTCTGGGTCATAAAGAAGAAGGTCACCGCTACGATGCAAGCTACCCGCCAGCGCCGCAGATAGCTCCGCGGGATTTGCGCTTCCCTATTCGTGGTCGAATACTTGCCGATGGGACAGAGCGTGAAGAGCTCAATGAAGACGATATTTTACAAGCCATAGAAGAACTAAAACGTCAAAACGTCAAAAGCGTGGCCATCTCTTTTGTATGGTCAATTCGCGATACCAAACACGAGCAGCGTGCAAAAGAGCTGATACAGCAGCATATGCCAGACGTATTTGTCTGCTGCGGTAGTGAGGTCTATCCCCAAATTAAAGAGTATACGCGCACCTCAACGACCCTAGTTAACGCCTATCTAAGTCCGATTATGTCCTCTTATGTCTATAAGATAGATGATTACTTTAAACAACTAGGCGCTGATCAACCAGTACGTTACTTCCAATCTAATGGCGGGCTTGCATTGGGTGAAGTCATGAAAGAGCGTGCGGTTAATGCGATCAACTCAGGGCCTGCCTCTGCACCGCAAGCGGGATTATATATTGCTGAACCTTTCGGTATTAATAACGTGATTACTGTCGATATGGGTGGTACCTCGTTCGATATTACACTAGCAAAAGATGGTAAAACCAGTCTAAATCGCGATATTGACTTTTTGCGCAATCGCATTGGTGTACCTATGATTCATGTCGAAACCCTAGGTGCTGGCGGTGGCTCTATTGGTCATATCAATAACTTTGGCATGCTAGAGGTCGGTCCACAAAGTGCAGGCGCGACCCCAGGACCTGCGTGTTATGGTAAAGGTGGCACACTACCGACGGTTACCGATGCAAACTTAGTATTGGGATATTTGCAGTCTGGTGCAGTACTAGGCGGGATTGTCACTTTAGATGAAGATAAAGCAAAGGCTGCTATCAATGAGCATATTGCCAAGCCACTAGATATCGACTTACCTCATGCAGCTTATGGTATTAGTACGATTGTTAATCAAAACATGGCCAATGGTATTCGCCGTATCACTATCGAAAAAGGCTATGACCCTCGCGACTTTGCTTTGGTTTGTGCAGGCGGTGCTGCTGGTATGCACATAATCTCACTAGCAGAGGAGATGGGTATCAATACGATACTTGTGCCTAAGATAGCGTCATGCTTGTGTGCTTTTGGACAGATTATCTCTGATGTCAAATACTCGTATCTAGCCACTCAAATTATGATTATGTCTGCAGATGCTGAGCTAGAAGCATTAAACGATACCCTTACAAGGCTTGAGCAAGATGGTATTGCGAAGCTTAAAGAAGATGGGTTTAGTGACGAAGATATAGAAATCGAACGAGCTATGGAGATGCGCTATGTTGGGCAGGTTCATGAATGTAATGTCATCGTACCTAATGGAAAGATAGATAGTAGTGCTGCTACAGACATCTTGCAAGCCTTTCACAAGCGTCATAAAGAGCTATACACTTATGATGAACAAGACAGCGCTGTAGAGCTTGTCAATGTAGAGGTTTCAATCATTGGTAAAGTAAAAAAACCTGAGCTCCCTACGCTAGATGCTCAAAATGGGTCGGTGGAGAGCGCTAAAATTGATGAGCGCCAAATGATACACGACCATACTTATCAGTGGATGCAAACCCCTATTTATGATGGCAATAAATTGGGTGCAGGAGCAGTCGTTACCGGTCCAGCTCTGATTGAAGAACCAACCACAACTATCGTTATCAAACCCAACTGGCAAGCTGATCTACATCAATCAGGCACATACAAGTTGAGCAAAATTCAATAATGTGGATATAATAGTCGTAATTATTTCAGCCTTTCTCTCTTTATGGGAGAAGGGTATTTATCGTTTCTATTAAGATAAATTTGAAAACCAAGTGGAGATAAAAAAGAGCTGTAAACTTATTACCTAGCATTTAAGGATGAATGCAAATGGAACATAGTCAAGGCGTAAGCAAAAAACACTGTGAGCATGTAGACAACACGAGTAGCTCTCAAGAACCACTCGAGCCTTTACTGAGTGCTGATGGCTGGCAAAACGCAATTAGTGATACCTATTTTGACTTAAAAGTACAGTTTAAAAACCCCAACCAGTTCACAGGTCAACTTCAACAAGCTACTCTAGCTCAAATGGGTATTTCAAGCTATATCGCTGATTCCGTCCATTATCAGCGCAGTGGACAGGATTTATCCAAGGCTTGCGATAGTATTCTGCTCACATTTCCATTGAATGGCTCAGTGTGCTTTCAACAGCAAAAACGGCAATTAACTTGCTACCCTGGTCAGTTCTTTATTGAGCTATCTCATCAACCTTATCAGTTTTATCATGCCGAAACGGTAAAGCTGCAAGTCTTAAAAGTGCCGATAGCCAGACTAGAAAACCATCAGCGTTTAATAGAGCAGTATTTTGCTCAAGCCATTACTACTGAACAAGGCTCAGGGCGACTGCTTAATCATCAAATCAACCATGCTCTGCACCTTGCTACTAACTTTAAATTATCCTGTGTAGAGTCTCAGTTTCTTGAGCAACAACTTTTAGACCTAATCATACATACTCTACATCGACCCTCCCTATCTCTAGCAGACAGTCAAAATTCAACGATAAAAGCCGCACATCTGCAACGGATCGAAGACTTTATACATTTTAACTTAGCCAATCCTCAGATTTCTCCTAAACTGGTCTCACAATCTTGTCATATCTCTGAGCGTTATATTTATCTGTTGTTTCAAAATCTACCTTACTCGTTTTCAGAATGGGTCAAACTGACCAGACTGCTGGCTGCAAACAAACTATTAACCAAAGCCAATTATAGCTCTGTTGCTGAGGTTGCTTATCAGGTTGGTTTTACCGATCAAAGTTACTTCTCGCGTATTTATAAACAACACTTTGGCTTCTCGCCCAAAGATACGCCCTCTAACGACGCCAAGTCCTATTAGCACAGAGTAAATGCAAATCAAGCCATACTAGCGTACTCGTATTAATACTACCTACATGCTTGTGCTCTTAATAGAAAAAGTCTGACTTCCATTATTGATACCATTATTTATTGGCAGTTTTACTTATCGATATGCACGACTAATAACTAAGTTTTCTTAAGAGTCTAATCAGCCTCACCCTTTATTCCTGAAAGGAATAACTACATGATAACTCGGTGTTAGACCTTATTCCAAAAATCAGGATAATCACTCCTTTGTTATTCATTTTTTGATTTCTTAGGAGTTTGTAATGCAGTTATTGTTACTAGTGGCTGTTTTTGTCGCATTACTATATGGCTTGTGGCGTTATCACCGTCAGAGTGATTCGTTAAGTCGTAGTGTTTTCCTAGGTTTATTTGTCGGCGTAGGTTTTGGTTTGGCGCTTTCAGCGCTTAATATTGATACCAGTAATTTTTTACCCTGGGTAAACATTGTCGGAAATGGTTATGTCAATTTGCTGAAGATGATTGCAATGCCCTTGGTATTCATTTCAATCTTGGCAGCCATCGCACGTTTAGAAAAAGCGTCCATGATTGGCTCTATGAGCTTCTGGATTATTGGCACCTTACTAATTACGACAGGGCTTGCTGCTTTAGACGGCGCGATTATTGCCAACTTATTTACTCTTGATGCCAGCTCTATTGTTGCTGGTCAAGCAGAAATTGAGCGTGGACAAAGCATGGTTGAGAGCAGCACTCAAGTCTCTGATCTGACCATTCCAGGATTAATTTTGAGCTTCATTCCCACTAGTATCGGCGCGACATTTGCAGGCTTACAAAGCACTTCGATGATATCAGCTGTGGTTATTGCCAGTTTATTAGGGATAGCCGCTTTAACGGTTAATGCAAAAGAACCTGAAAAAGGTGCGGTAATCATTCGCGGTATCGACATATTGCAAAGTTGGGTGATGGCACTGGTACGTTTTATTATCCGTTTGACCCCTTATGGCGTTTTTGCCTTAATGATTAAAGTCATTGTCACCACTGATGCCAGTGCAGTTTGGCAATTAGCAAAATTCCTCCTTGCATCCTATGTTGCCCTATTCATTGTGTTAATAATGCATGCACTTATCATTTTATTAGCCGGGCGCTCACCCATCAAACACTTTAAAAAAATCGCGCCTGTGCTCACATTCGCTTTTACATCACGCAGTTCAGCAGCGTCTATTCCTTTAAACATTGATGTGCAAATTAATAAGCTTGGTATTGCTAAGCCCATTGCTAACTTTTCAGCATCATTTGGCGCGACCATTGGTCAAAATGGTTGTGCTGGCGTTTATCCTGCGATGTTGGCGGTTATGATTGCTCCGACGATGGGTCTTGATCCTTGGTCGATAGGCTTTATAGCCTCCGTCATTGGCGTCTCTATGATTGCCTCATTTGGTGTCGCAGGGGTTGGTGGCGGAGCGACGTTTGCAGCCATCATCGTGTTATCAACCTTGGGGATGCCGCTAGAGCTTGCGGGTTTGTTGATATCTATTGAACCATTAATCGATATGATGCGTACTTTAGTCAATGTTAGTGGCTCAATTACCTCTGGTGTCGTTGGCAATCGTATTCTTAGTAAGTCGTCTGAACCAGAACAGCTTATCGATTATGATACTCAAGTGAGTCACAGCTAAATAGTAACACTGACTGGATTTCGGTACTGTCCAAGTTTCAATAATAAGCATTGTACAAGATATAGCGAACGGTAACTTTTAGGGTAAAAACTAAAAGCTTACTACTTCGCTATTTTTTATGGCTGGTTTAACGTTAATGTTCAATACACCCTAACCTGATTTATCTTTGTTCTTCAAACAAGAACTTTCATTTGTGATTATTGCTGTTTATCTGTCTATAGCGAATAAACTATAATGACTATATAACAGTAGGATTGATTAAGAACGAGATAAACGCTTGGTGATAGTTAAAAAATCATAATAAGATAGCACCTCTTTGCACTAGTTTCTTAATAAATGTTAAAACCAATCTATCTTTACCAATCCTATTTATCGTCGTTTTTAATTCAAACTTAAATTGAAAATCAATACTAAAATCAAAATAGACAGGAGATCGGTATGGGCTTATTAGTCGATGGCAAATGGCAAGACAAATGGTACGATACCGACGCTAGTGGTGGCCATTTTAAACGCGAAGAGTCAGACTTTAGAAACTGGGTTACCAAAGATGGTAGCGCAGGACCAACAGGTGTAGGCGGCTTCAAGGCTGAACCCAAACGCTATCATTTATATGTGTCTTTAGCTTGCCCTTGGGCGCATCGCACGATTATTTATCGTAAACTTAAAGGTTTGGAAGATATGATTTCACTATCTGTCGTCCATCCTTATACGGGTGATCACGGTTGGACATTTAGAGAAGGTGCTGGGGTAATTGCTGACCCTATCTCGCACGCTAACTACGCTTATGAGATATACACTAGGGCAAAATCAGATTATACAGGACGCGTCACCGTTCCTATCCTATGGGACAAAAAAACCAACACTATCGTCAGTAATGAATCATCCGAAATCATTCGTATGTTCAATTCAGCCTTTGATGAGGTTGGTGCGTTATCAGGTGACTTTATACCATCAGAGCTGTTAGCAGAGATTGATGAGATTAATGCATTTGTATATTCTGCTGTTAATAACGGGGTTTATAAATCCGGCTTTGCAACGACCCAAGAAGCTTATGAAGAAGCTGTGAATGCGCTATTTGATGCGTTAGATGTATTAGAAAAGCGCTTAAAAGATCAGCGCTATTTGGTCGATAATACCATTACCGAGGCCGATTGGCGTTTGTTTACCACACTTGTGCGTTTTGATGCCGTTTATGTGGGTCATTTTAAATGTAATCTGCGCCGTATCGTTGATTACCCTAACCTTTGGGGTTACCTGCGAGACTTATACCAAGTACCAGGTATAGCAGGGACCGTCAACATGGATCATATTAAGGCACATTATTACACCAGTCACGCCAACATCAACCCAACTGGTATCGTACCTATCGGTCCTCATCTTGACTTTAATACGCCGCATAACCGCGAACAGTTATCGTAAATAAAAAAGTAACGATAACAAGATACAGGGCGACTGGTATAAATTTTTCGCAGCCTCTGTCTGCTAGCTACAGCAAGTAAGTAAAATTCATACCAGTTTTGCGTTATTTAATAACGTATCCATTTTATTTAGTATCGATTATAGTAAATAGATAAGCTTTCGCATACTA
>NZ_LNUO01000029.1:0-6129 GCF_001462175.1 Psychrobacter sp. ENNN9_III | reverse complement strand
TCCCGCGCGTCAATCAGTTGAAAAACAAGCTTGATAAAGTAAAGCAAACTCGAGCTCAAGGTCGAGCCAAACGTCAAAAGTCAGATGTACCTACCATCTCTTTGGTCGGCTATACCAATGCGGGTAAGTCGACCTTGTTTAACCGTTTGGTTGATGAGAACATCTATGCAGCAGATCAGCTGTTTGCAACCTTAGACCCTACGCTACGCCGCTTGGACTGGCAAGGTGTTGGTCGAGTTGTGCTTGTTGATACTGTAGGTTTCGTTCGTCATCTGCCGCATGAGTTGGTAGAGTCGTTTCATGCAACCTTAGAGGAGACATTAGAAGCTGATTTATTATTACATGTTATTGATTCATCTAGTGAAGATATGCATGAGCAAATTCAAGCAGTTAAAGATGTCTTGGCTGAGATTGATAACGATGTTCCCGTACTCAATGTTTATAACAAAATCGATATAACCGGTGAGCCTGCGCATATAGGCTACGCAACTGAAGGTAAACCCAACCGCGTCTATGTGTCTTCAAAAGATAACTTAGGTATGGAAGAGTTGACACTTGCTGTGCAGCAATTATTGACGGGCACATTGACGACGTTTGACTTGACGCTTCCTTATGATGCCGGTCAGCTCAAAAACACGCTTTATGAGTTGGGGGTTATTCAAGCAGAAAGCTACGATGAGACAGGACACGAATGCCTAACCATTCGTCTGCCAAGTGACAGGCTCAAGCAAATACTAGGGCAAGCAAACTTATCACCACTGGATGTCTTACCATTAGCGCAGGCATCCCTATTAATGCCTACACTTGAACCATTTGAACAGGCTATTAGCGCTGAGCAGGCGGCAGGTGATGGTGACAATGGTTTTAAAAATACGGATAGCCAAGAGGCTCATGAGCCTGTTAATATTGATGATGCACCAGCTACCGATTCATCTTCTTAATAAGCCAAATGAAATCTATAAGATTAGTCTAAAGAAGGCTTGTACTTGCGACATTCGCTTGTGCAAGCCTTTTTTAGTCTATCCAACATGTATATAATCAAGCACAAAGTCGATAGAAGTACTATTACCTCGTTACTGTTGCGATTTGCTTATCACTTTATGCTATGGCGCCCTCTTCTGCGCTAATAATGCAACTCCTACCTTATTGATGACACCGATTGATTGCTATTTCGGCAAGGATTGTTTATGAAAGCTACCCACTCCTCGACTGTGCCTCCATGGATTGCCTTAATATTGACGTTAATCATGGTTATTGTGGTTCGTGAGTCCTCTGTTATAGTTTGTCAGTGGGCAGGTATTGAAAAAGCCGCTAATGTGGTTGGGCTGGTGGCGATGTTTTTTATTCTTATTGCATGGCGTATGCTCAAAGGTTTACCAAACTGGTTGACCAAAGCGAGTAACACACTATTGGTCGATAGTGGCTTTGCTTTTTTACCCGTCTCAGCTGGCGCAGGTTTATTGCTTTTCGCGTTAGGTGATGAGCTATGGGGAGTCATGATGACTATCTTGATCAGCACACTATTACCGCTTTGGGGACTTGGTCTACTTGCCAATCGTTGGTTAAGTAACCGTGCAAGTATCGATAACGACACTATTATTCAGCATAAAGAATCACAATAAGCTTAGGAGAGAAAGTATGAGCTTTGATAGTGTATTTATAGCTACTTTTGCAGCGATATTACTAACGCTAGCGGCCCATGTGATAGCCCGTGTATTGGCACGGAAAATATCGTGGTTACCAATGGTCATTACTGCGCTTATTTTGGTCATTGTGTTTTTGTTTATTTTACAGTGGGATTATGACAATTATTACGCGGTTGCCAAGCCTGTATTTGACCATTTATTAGGTTACGTAACCGTGCTATTAGCTGTACCATTAGCAGCCATGAGCTTTAAAGGATTGCCTGTCAAAAGCTTGATCGTGATTGTAGTCATCGCTAGTGTGGTCGGCGCGCTGCTACCTATGTCATTGGCCTATATGTTTTCCTTAAGTCATGACACTCTATTGGCTTTTGCTACCCGTTCTGTGACGACTCCTATTGGCCTTAGCGTGGCAGATCTGATAAAAGCACCTTTAGCAATGGCCAATCTAATTATCATTGTGTCAGGATTAATAGGTGGGATGTTAGCTCGGTTCTTATTTCGTGGTATAGATGATGACCGTGCGAAAGGCTTAGCGTTGGGATTGGCAGCCCATGCTTTTGGTACAGTAGAAGCTTGGCAGATCAGCCATACGGCTGGGCGTTACGCGGCCTTTGGACTGGCGGTCAATGGTCTACTGACAGCGGTTTGGGTACCTATCTTTATCAGTGCCTTAGGTATCTAAAATCTGAGCTCACGAAGTATATAAGGTTACTTATTCTCAAAACCGATACAGGCTGTGTTAATTTGCAAACTTATGTCTGTAAAAAATACATGATTTTATATAGCCATCTGTCCTTGACTTTTTTTTATTGCCTTATAACCACGTCATATACACACGTACCTACTCTTTATCGTTCACCTTATCTAAAACAATAATAATGTTAATATTTGATTTTCCTAAGCTTTTATTACAAATTCAAAGAATACTGAGTAAGCATTTTTAATCAAAATTATAGGGTCGAAAATTATTTTATGTTATAGTAAGCAACTATTATCTTTTGTATCTATTACAAGTAATTTTTGTTAGACGTAATTTTTGTCGACTATTTATCGTTGTCTTTAGTATGAATTTTAGTAGTCGCCAATGATAGCTTTATTAAGCAAAACGTTGCGCTTATAAGCAGAGCAATTTGCTGTTATTCGATAAAAAGTGATATTTTCTATGATAAACATTGCCCCTCTATTTAATCGTTTTCTGTCTCCTTTTATATTGACTGCTATCACTCTATCTACTCTGTCAGTTACCGCTCATGCTGGTAATATGTATATATATAAAGACAAGGGTGGCCAAGTTCTCTTAACAAACGTCAATCCGACTGGTAATTTTGATAAGTTTACTAAGAAAGTAAAAGTGACTTATTATAAAGATTCAAAGATGTATGACGGTGATAGTAATAGCAATAACTATGGTAGTAGTTCTGCTAGCAGAAGTAGTAGTCGCAATGCTTATGATAGCTATATTCGCGCCTCTGCAGCGCGGCATGGCGTTGATCCAGGTCTGATGAAAGCGATGATGCATACTGAATCAGCTTTTAATCCAAACGCTCGTTCTCCTGTCGGAGCACAAGGACTTATGCAATTGATGCCAGCTACTGCTAGACGATTTAAGGTTAGCAATCCTTGGAACCCTGCTGACAATATTGAAGGCTCGGCCAAATATATCGCTTGGCTTATGCGCCGCTTTAATAATAATGTCGAATTTGCGATTGCAGGTTATAATGCAGGAGAAGGTAACGTCGATAAATACAATGGTATACCACCTTTTAAAGAAACTCGTAATTATGTCAAAAAAGTGATGAGTCGTTATCATAGCTTATATAAAAATGACTCAGGTCTGACTGGCAATACTATGAGCGCTAACAATAATGCTACCATCAATAGTAATGACAATAATGGTGGGATGCAAACTATCAGTTATGGCACTAGTAATAACATTGGTAGTACCAGCTATGCTAACTCTGCCTATGCTGCGCTGCGCTGATACTAAAAGTGGGATACAGATTACAACATTAAAACCCGCCCACAAAAAAGCCCGCTAATTCGTTAGCGGGCTTTTCATTTTTTTACTTCGTCATTCAAATAGAGCCAGTTTATGATGTTAAATATAAATCTACTTAGCATTTAACATTCATAGTCTCTAATAGACAGTATCTCTTAGTTACTAGCAGCTTGAGCAGCAGCAACTTCAGCGGCAAAGTCTTCTTGCTTCTTCTCGATGCCTTCACCAACTTCTAGGCGTTTAAAACCAAGTACTTTTACGCCTTCAGCTTTTAATACATCGCCAACTTTTTTGTCGTTGTCCATGACGTACGGTTGACGTAGCAAAGTTACTTCGTCTAGGTACTTACGTAGGCCACCTTCGATCATTTTTTCAACGATATTGTCAGGCTTACCAGATTCTTTAGCTTTTGCTTCGATGATGTCTTTTTCGCGTGCTAGTACGTCAGCTGAGACGTCTTCAGCATCGACAGCTGCAGGGTTGAACGCTGCGATATGCATAGCAAGGTTTTTGCCCGTTTCTTCACTGCCGCCTTCATACGATACTACAACACCGATACGTAGACCGTGACGGTATGATGCAATGTTATCACCTTCGATAGTTTCGACACGACGAACCTGAATGTTCTCACCGATTTTTTGTACCAAAGATACACGTGCTTCTTCAACCGTTTGACCGTCGCCATAAGGCAATTCAGAGATTTTAGCCACGTCAGTCACGTTGTTTTCTAGAGCAAGGTTTGCAACTTTTTCTGCAAACGCTGTGAAGCTATCATCTTTTGCTACAAAGTCAGTTTGGCAGTTAACTTCTAACAAGAATGCTTTTTTATCACCTTGAGCGATAATAATAGCGCCGTCAGCTGCGATGTTACCTGCTTTTTTAGCCGCTTTCGCTTGACCAGACTTACGCAAGTTATCGATGGCAACTTCGACATCACCATTGGCTTCTTGTAGGGCTTTTTTACATTCCATCATGCCAAGACCAGTACGGTCACGCAATTCTTTTACCATTTTGGCGGATACTTTTACTTCTGACATAAGAGTCACCTTAGTATTGTTATGTATGAGGAGCTTAACTTTTGCTGATGTTTTACTATCTACATATAACAGAAGAAAACATAGACGATAATATTTAGCTATTAACGAGCTATCCATCAACAACAAAGCATGACGAGTAAAACTGCATCATGCCTATTGTAAGCTTGTACGTTGTTAATAACCTAATATGGATGCAGATAGATACACTATCAAAACATCCTTATAACGTTAGACCTTAACGATTAGCTATTTATTCTGCTGGCGTTGTAGCGTCTGCTTTATCTTCAGCTGATGCTTCTTCAGTCGTAGATGCTTGCTGTGCAGTTTGCTCTTGGTCAGCTTTGCCACCAGCTTGAGTCTGTGCATACTCTTTGCCAGCGATAATTGCATCAGCAACAGAAGACACATATAGAGTCACAGCACGAATAGCATCGTCGTTTGCTGGAATGATGTAATCAACGTTGTCTGGGTTAGAGTTTGTATCAACGATACCGATAACTGGAATACCTAGATTCTTAGCTTCTTTGATTGCAATCGCTTCATGATCAACGTCAACGACAAAGATTGCATCAGGTAGGCCGCCCATATCTTTGATACCGCCTAATGAACGCTCAAGTTTTTCCATATCGCGAGTACGCTCTAACGCTTCACGCTTAGTTAGCTTAGCAAATGTACCATCTTCGCTTTGCTTCTCAAGTTCTTTTAGACGAGTGATTGACTGACGTAGAGTTTTCCAGTTAGTCAACATACCACCTAACCAGCGATGGTCAACGTATGGCATACCGGCACGTTGAGCTTGCTCACGGATGATACCGCTCGCAGCACGTTTAGTACCAACAAACAATACTTTGTTTTTCTTAGCAGCTAAGCCATTTACGTAAGTCAAAGCTTCGTTAAATGCTTTTACAGTATGCTCTAAGTTGATGATGTGAATCTTGTTGCGTGCACCAAAGATGTAAGGACCCATTTTTGGATTCCAAAAGCGTGTTTGGTGACCGAAGTGAGCGCCGGCTTGTAATAAGTCGCGCATTTCAATTTTGGTTGGATTATTTGTAGCCATGTTAAATGTCCTGTTGGTTGGGTTATGCCTCCACATCACAAAAATTACCTATCTAGCGACACGCATTCGCTGGCGATACCCTCTGCTTTAGAGTCATATCGTCATTATCTACTATATGCAAATTAATCAAGTCGCCAAACACCCAGTAATTTTTTACCGTGATGTGTGTGTCATTGGTTGATTTAAAAATTGAGCTATTACTTAAAAAACAAGCAAACTCTAAAAATAGCTGCGCTGTATTTTATCATAATTGGCTATCAATTATAAACAACTACTTTGACGATATATTCTTTATATTCAGATAACAGGCAATAAAACCAATAACTTATTAAAAAAACACTAAAAATTAAGGATGCACAAAAAAACGACGCCTATACGGACGGGGCC
>NZ_LNUO01000028.1:0-5767 GCF_001462175.1 Psychrobacter sp. ENNN9_III | reverse complement strand
AAGGATGGGGACTCGACGCCTATACGTCGTTTTTTGATGATGATTAGTTTGTTAATTGGATTAAGCGATACAAATACCTATTACTGCTTCATAACCACGCCATGTAAAGGTTGTAATATAACTATGTCGCTCTTTTGGCAAATAGGACACACTTGGTGCACCTTCAACGATATGAGGCGGTGAGATAATAAACTCTGGACCAAACTCGGTACGAGCATTACCAGATATCGTATT
Organism: Psychrobacter sp. ENNN9_III; assembly: GCF_001462175.1. Classification (NCBI taxonomy): domain Bacteria; kingdom Pseudomonadati; phylum Pseudomonadota; class Gammaproteobacteria; order Moraxellales; family Moraxellaceae; genus Psychrobacter; species Psychrobacter sp. ENNN9_III. The sequence continues at coordinate 5,533 of NZ_LNUO01000028.1, read as the reverse complement.
GGCCATTTCGCCAAGTAAGTCCTTCATCATTGTAATCGATGAATCAGGCTCACCCATTATTTTAATCACTTGTCGCAACATATTGCTAGGAGCGCTCACATAAACGCAGCCTTCAAGAGGGCCTGATATTTCAATAACACCGCTATAATCATAACCGATAGCGCTTTTGTTGTTATTCAAATAAGGGGTATTAACAGCCACTTGTGCGTCGTCGATTTGTGCAAAAAATGCATTAATCGAACTTAGGAACACACCTAACTTTTCTACTTTAACCATAATATATTATTGTCCATATTCAACACATGTCAGCAATATGATTAATCCTGCAGACAGACCACAATTTCGCCAACTTGTGACAGCCAAGTAATAGGAATAATAAAGGAACGCTCATCGCTAGGTAATACAATACTTTGCGGTGCTCCTTTAAACACGAATGGTACAGAGATATGAAACTCTGCTCCGAACTCATTACGCGCATTGCCAGCGATAGTGTTGGCAACCTCACCTGCAAGGTCCATGTAAATTTCTTCACTATTTTCAGTTTCGCCCATACTACTTAATAAAGAGGACAGTAATTCGCGCGTTGCCGAAAAATATACCACGCCTTTTTGGACGCCTGATATTCCAATCACACCTGTGTAGTCATGGACCTTTGGCTGCTTGTTTTCTAACAGATAAGGCGTATCAGCGATAAGCTCTGATCCACCAAACTGATTGAAATAGTTACTAATAATACTCAAAAAAATCTGTAGCTTTTGTTCTTTCATAATGACATCTGCTTAGGTCGTTGGATGATATTAGTCTTGCACCAGCTCATACAAAGACTCTACGAGATCTTCTTCTGAAAAGGGTTTACACAAAAACCCACTAGCACCAAGCGATAACGCCTCAATCCCCGTAGATTTATCTGACAAAGCCGATACCACCAAGATTCGTACATTAGGATCAATAGCGATGATTTTTTCGATGCATTCAAGACCATCCATTTGTGGCATGGTTAAATCCATAGTAATAACATCAGGGCGGTGTGTATTGAACTTCTCAATAGCTTGAACGCCGCTGGTGGCCGTAGCAACCAACATAAAGTTCCCTGAGTCATAAGCCCGTTGGATGCGGTTTCGAATGATATTGGAATCATCAACAATCATTAGTTTATACATAACGTATTTATTATCCTTAATTAAGCGTTAGGCAGCGTAATGACAAAACGTGTCATCTTACCGTGCTCACTATTTACATTGAGCTTACCGTCATATTCTTTTACTTGAGCTTTGATGATGTCTAAACCAACACCGCGACCACCATCTTCATCAGCATCCTCTTTTGTAGAAAAACCAGAAGAAAACAGATGTTTTAGTAGACCATTACGATCAAGTTGGTTCGCCTCTTCAACATCGAAACGACCTTGTTTGACTAACTTCTCGCGAATACCATCATAGTCGATACCTTGACCATCATCTTGTAGAGTCACAATAAAATCTTGACCACTACTTTGCATCTCAAGACCAATTGTACCGACAGCGGGCTTGCCAGCTGATTGACGTACATCAGGCGCTTCAATACCATGTACCACAGCATTACGTAACAGCTGAATACTGATTTCTTTTACAGTCTTTTTAAGGCGTTCTGGTATCTTGACTTGACCTAAAGTCGCACTATCAAGCTGTACTTGCTTGCCTTGTCTGGCTGCGATGTCTTGTGCAAAGTCATGATAATAATCTAACAAATGATTGTCAGCTTCTTCATCTAAGTCAATCTCATTGCCTGCAATTTCTGAACCATCTATTGACAGATCTGTTGCTTGGTTTTGAACTACTGGTTCATGCACATCTGACGCTGTACTCGCTGGCGCTGTACGGTTGATACGCTCACCCAGTGTTTCAATAGTGTTAGACAAGCTCAGTAAGTCATCTAAATGCACCGCTAGAGGTAAGAAGTCATTACCAGATAGCTTGCCTTGATTTTGTAGCACATTAAGCTGATCTTCTGCTTCTGATGCAATCTTAGTAAAGCTGTGTAGCTTTAATGCTGAGGCCTCACCTTTTAAGCTATGCATTTCGCGATAGATAGCGTTTAATTTAACTTCAAGCTCATATTGCGTACTGCCAGGATTTTTTAAGATATTGTTGATCTTTTCAATATGCGTTTTGGTGTTAGTGATAAACTCATTAATGATTTTTGGATTTACGTTTAAGATGGTCGTTAACATCTCAATCTGCATATCATTTTGTGAACGTTCTTTTTCTAGACGTTGTTCTAGATGAACAGCGTCCGATACATCGTTGACGTTGACCAAGATACGAGCGATATCTTTATCTTCATAAACACGTGAAAACCTAAAGTCTAAGAAGCGGCTGTCTGAACCATGTTCGCCAGTAGTATTATGTAGTAATACCTTATGCAGCGGGTTTAGATCGTTGACAAGTTTTTCTTTAACGCGTGGGTTGTATAGCTGCTCAACGAACTGACGTGTGGTCGTGAGATCTTTATCAGAGATACGCCCACGTAATACACTGGCAAAGTTTTCTCCTGCCAAGTTATCAGAGCCAATGATTTTATTGAGGGCTTTTGAATGCTGCTGACCGATATTTAGATCTTTATCAAGCAAGAACAGACCGGTATTAACCGTTTGCATAATCTCTTGGGTTTCGCGACGTGCTGCTAATGCCTCAGCATCTGTTTCACGTAGACGACGTACAAAGAAGAATACAAAGATCAAGAAGTAAGCGAAGATAGCTGCAACACCAAGTATCTGCACTAGACGAATAGTGTTGGCTTGGTTTTCAGCACTTGTAAATACGTTATCAGTTAGGTCATCTAAAGAGTCGTTAATAAACAAACTTGACGTCTTTGCCTGCTCAACTGCTTGGGTCAACTCATCAGCAGAGTCAACCATGATGTTATCAGCATCTTTTAGATACGCCTGAATTTTAGGCTCTAAAAGCTGCCACTGCTCATTGGCTGCAGCGATATCGGCCTGTGCCTTGCTATCGACTTGCGGTAAGTCATAGGTATTGCCGTCGATATCAGTAATCGTACCACCTTGTCCGATAGCAGTAATAGAGTTTGTAATCAATGCTGTATTTTGTTCTAAACGCTCAAAAACTCGCTGCATGTGGGGAGAGTTGGTATCCTCACCATAGCTATTGTCCAAGTCAAACAAGTCTTTAATCACCGCCTGTGCGCTGTTAGCAACTTGGTTGGTTTGGTCAATTAGTACGGTGTTTCTTTCTAATAAACTTGAGGTATAAAACGTAAATGCAAGTAAAGCACCAATCAACGACAAGAACAATGCAATTGATATAATCAGACCTTGATAACGTTTATTATCGACATTATGTGTGGTTGCCATGTTAAAAGTCCTTTAGTTTGCCTGCTCAGTAGTTTGGGCGTCAGGTTGAGCTTCACCTAACCATTTTTCTTCGATTGTCTTAAACGTTCCTTCTGCTTTAAGTTTGGTGATACCTTCATTAACAGTGTCGATAAGCTGAGTGTTATCCTTTGCCATTAGTACAACTTGCTGCGCTGAAGGCGTATCTTCACCTTCATACGGTACGATAGTCACTTCATATTCTGGATGAGTTTTAGCGGTATATTGCAAAATAGGCAAATCATGTAGGATAACGTCGACCTTGTTTTGCAGTAGGTCTTCAAATAGTAAAAAGGCTGTGGTTCTTGTAGAAAGCTCACCATATTTGCCAATTTCTTTTAGTTGCTCTACAGGTTTTGCACCTTCCATACCAGCAACATGTAGTCCTCCTAAGTCCTCTAAACGCTTTAAGTTTAAGTCTTTATTTGAGTACATCATGGCTGATGGGTTAAAAAAGTAAGGTGTGGATAAACCATACTTTACGTTACGATCGTCTTTATAAGAGATACCTGATACCGCTAAGTCACGGCCACCAGACTCTACGCTATCAAACATGTCTTGCCAAGTTTCTTTATAAAACTCGACTTTGAAGCCTTGCTCTTCTCCAATAGCACGGATAGCATCAATATCGATACCTTGCATATTTCCATAGTCATCTTGGAAAGAAAACGGAGGCATTGTACCTGTCGTCGCCACTTTAACTACTGGTGCGTCATCAGGTAATTTACTAACAAAAGTATCTTTGTTTTCTGCCACTGTTGGACTGGTTGTAGTTGCGTTTTCTTGCGTAGTTGTATTGCTGGCATTATTAGAGTTGCCACAACCAAATAAGCCCACACTTAGTACAATAGGAAGTACACGATATAACTGTTTCATAATCTATCCTTGAAAAATAGGGAGGTTTTACGGTTTAATAAAACGCACTTGTCGTTCTTTCATATTCAACATTTACTTTTTATTTAATACAAAATGATTTTTCATAAATACCTTTTGTATTTTGAATCAATAAACTGTCATAAGCTCAAATGAATTTTGACTATTGCAGCTTAAAAAATAAATATTGAACCCATATTTTTCACCTAAAACGATATACAATGACTAGGTAAATAACACGTTGAACTTGCAGTACATTTATTACACAAACTTACAATGAATAATACTCAAGTAACTTTGTAATAGCAATCAAGGTAAGCGAGTGGTAATTGATAATCGTTATCATTAACCTGGTGAATTTGTATATAATAACGCTTGTGTAGACATGAACGGTGTCAGACAGGTTCAGGTGTTATAAAAAAGCATTCATACGATTAATATGTATGAATGCTTTTTTAACAGATGAATGCTTTTTAACAGAGAATTTTTTAGTTAATTGAGTGTCTTTGAGCTGGTCAACATTAAGTATTTGGTTTACGTTGTTCTGATACAGCTTGCGTCAGATCTTCACCAAACCATTTTGTGGTTAAAGTGGCATACGTACCATTTTGTTTTAGACTCTTTAATCCGGCATTGACCTTTTCAAGTAACTCAGGTTGCCCTTTTTCAACGAGCAGTACTTTGTATGCACTTTCTGCATGGATATCTTCATAATCAAAATATTTTGGCTTCAAATCAGGCAAATCGTTCATAATATAGCGAAGAGCACCTGCATCTTCGGCAACCGCATCAACTTCACCCCGCGCCATAGCCTTTACTGCTAAAAAAGTTGACGGATATGGGCTAACAGATTCAACATTGATTTCGCCACTACTAAAATAATCATATTGTACGGTATCGCTAAGCACTCCAATCTTTACATCGTCTAATTCGTCTATAGAGGTAAGATTTAAGGACTCATCTAGATATACCAAGCTTGAAGGTAGCGGCGCATACGGGTCTGACAGTAAATACTTTTTGTCACGTTCCGCACTATATGGTACAGCGGCTGCAAGCATATCTCGAGTTTTGTTATCTAAGTTATCAAACACCTCTTCCCATGGATCACTATAGATTTCGACTTTAAAACCTTGGTCCTCACCAATCTCACGCATAAGATCGATATCAAATCCAGTAACACTTCCATACTCATCATTAAATCCATAAGGAGCAAACTGCGCGTCAGTAGACAGTTTTACGGTCGGTGCAGTATCAGGCAATTTACTTACAAATTCATTGTCGGTGCAGTAT
>NZ_LNUO01000027.1:0-47321 GCF_001462175.1 Psychrobacter sp. ENNN9_III | reverse complement strand
TAGTTAACAGTAAGTTAAGCACTCCAAAAGCCGCTAAAAACCAAAAAATAGAATGCCAACTAAAGAATTGTAAGAATAGCGCGCCAAGAGATGGCGCTAAGATAGGTGCCAGTCCCATTACCAAAATCATAATAGAAAAAGCTTTGGCAGTTTGTTTGGCGGTAAGTCGATCACGTATCGCTGCGCGAGTGACGACAGCACCCACACAAGCGCCAAGTGCCTGTAGCGTCCGCCCAGCGAACAACACATACTCGTTACTGGTCGTGGCACAAACTATCGATGCAATAACGTATAGGGTCATGCCAATATATAAAGGTTTGACACGACCAACACGGTCACTAAAAGGACCATAAAACAGCTGTCCAAATACCAAACCAAAAAAATAAGCCGGTACAGAGTTGGCCATAAATGCTGTGGTTACAGCAAAATCATCTGCCATCGATGGTAGAGCCGGCAGATACATGTCGATAGATAATGGCCCTATTGCCACAATCAGCCCAAGCATCATAATCCAGGCAACAGGCAGATCAGCAGAACGCACACGCTCAGCAGTAATAGGTTTATTGGGCAAAGAGGATTTTGGAGCAGACATAGTGAGACCATTCTATACAAAGATTGTCGTTGATACTTCGATTGTTTTTATCCAATATAAACTTTATCAATAAAATGATCCTATTTGTTGACAGAAATCACTGATAAAAACAATGATGCATATCTAATTTATTATCATTACAAATATGCAAGCGGACAGTCCTATATCGTACTATCTGCTTGTATTTCAATAGACGTACACCGTTAATAGAACAAACCTCAATAATTAAACACTAACCAAGATAACGCCATAAGTTGGGAGTCAAATTAACGAAATTGGCGTTTGCTAAATGCTGTACTGGCTTCTTTGGCTTTTTTGAGCGCAAGCTTACGATTTCGTCCTAACATAAGTTTTAACTGCCACATTTTTTCTTTATATAGCGTGGTATGCGACTGCTGATACATGGCATTGATGACACGCTTACTTGCGAGCACCGCATCAGGAGAACGCTCAGCGAACTCAGCGGCCAGCAGCTGTGCCTGTTGTAGTGGCGACTCGCTACAATGACTAACCAACCCCAATGCTCTCCCCTCCTCAGCATCAATGGTACGCGCACTCATTGCCAGCTCTTTTAGCACGTCTGCACGCACGACCCCTAGCGCCGATTGCGTCAGTCCCATGTCTGGTACCAACCCCCATTTGGCTTCCATAATAGATAGTTTGCAATCAGGATGGCTGATACGCACATCACAAGCCAGTGCCAGCTGCAATCCTGCGCCGATACAGTATCCTTCTAATACAGCAATTACAGGAACTGGCACCTCGCGCCAGACCAAGCAAACCCGCTGAAATAGGCTTTGGTGAGGTTTAATTAATTCCCAAAAAGCGTACGCTTGATTTTTAGGATGATTCAAATCACCCAAATCGATGCCAGCACAAAACGTCCTCTCAGCACCATTAAGAATGACAGCACGTAGCGTTTTATCCTTACTAATATGTCCAGCAGCAGCAATCAGCTCATCAACCACTTTAAAGCTCATAGCGTTCTTTTTTTGAGGACGATTTATAGTGACGGTGGCAATATTTTCGGTAACGCTAACTTGTAGGGTTTCATATTGATAAGCGGCGATAGCATGCATAACAATCCTTAATAAGCAGTTTGGATGATAATTTGATGTTCGTTTTAGCAGTTATATTTTATTAATCTTAACAGGCTTATATCTGCTATGCCGTGCGAATAACTGACTGTGAAGGTAGCAATTTTCTATTAGCCATAACGTTCTATAATATCTAGCTCTTTGCTCAAGCCGCCGCTAACCAGACATTTACTTTGATGACTTCTTCCACTAGACATTTACTTTGATGACTTCTTCCACTAGATTCTTTTTTAAATCAGATCCTTTTTTAAATCATATCATCTTCCAAGTCATATCATTTTCGCTTAAGCGATGATAGTTCAATTGCGGATATGGCGACAGATCAAGCGTTTGTAAATTGGTAAGCGCAAGCAACAAATCTTCATAATATGGCTTGAGCATAGCAAACTGTGCTGGCGTAGTATGTTGGACATTTAATAGACATTTATCTTCCAAATCTTGACTAGCTTGACGTAACTGCGGTACACCAGTATAGCGACTGGCACCCAAAATACGATGTGCAACTTGCGCCAGCATGTTTCGATCGCGTGCTTGCCATGCTTGAGCTAAGGCTTCTTTTTCATCTGCTATTGTATCGATCATCATAATGATTAGCTTGGCGGCCAGATCCGGCTTGTTTGCCGAACGTGTCAACGCATCTTGCCAATCTAGTATCTCCAACCCTTCTATACTGCTGTTTTTTGGACCATACTCCTGCTGTGCCTGTTCTGATGAGTAGCTTTGTGACTGCTCATCTTGTTCGATGAGAGTGTCCTCATGCAGCTGGTTTTGGTACTGTAAGCCTTGATAACGAGGCTGAGTCGCCCGTTGAGGTTCTCGTCTATACTCATCGCGAGGTTGAATATCTCGCATATAGTCGTCACGAATTTTCTTTAAAGAGAGCGGCCGTGGTACGGTTTTATCTACAGGTGGACTTTTGACTTTGGTATCGTCTACAGCATTGGACGCCATACTATCTGCAGCATCAGTAGATGCTATTTGTAATAAATGCTGCGACGTTGACGTGCGTCCCAACCATTTTTGTAGCACTTGTAATAACTGCGGCTGGCTAATTGGTTTGCCAACATAATCATCGATACCACTTGCAAGCAGCTTATCGCGCTCATCAGATAATCCATGAGCCGTTAGGGCAATAATAGGAATATAGCTGTCACCAACCTCTATTTTACGGATTTGCTGCGCCGCTTCACGACCTGACATACGCGGCATTTGAATATCCATAAAAATAAGATCGATACGGTCTTTATCCTGTAGTCTATCTTGTGAGTTGCTTTTTGAATGGGTCGATGTTTTATCTTCTGTATTTGCGTCTATCGTTGAGGCAGCATTGGATGACACATGGGTTTGTGCGCGAGCTTGAGCTTTTGATATCTGTGTTTTGTTGGATAAGCTTTGTTGAGCAGATTTGGCGTTTTTTATATTTTTGGCCTGCTGCTTGCTGATCAATTCGATAGCATCAAAGCCGCTATTGGCAGTGATGACATGGATACCAAGCTCACTAAGAAGCGCATCTAATACCAAAAGGTTGGGCAGATGGTCGTCTACCGCCAGCACAGTTATGCCATGCCAGCGCGGTGCTTGCGCTGCGACCGGTTCGCTTTTCTTTTGAGTATCGAGCATGGCATATAACTGCCTTTTATCCAATGGCTCATATAAGACATTGGCATGATAGCGGTTTAATAATGCCTGATCAGCGGCAACTTGATAGCCAAACACAGCAAGCTTACCTTGATAGTGCAAACGAATTTGCTTGAGCAGTGCTGTCATGTCATCTTGCGTATCATTATCGACGATTACCCAATCCCAATAATTGCCACGCTCTTTTAAAGATTCAAGCACACCAGGTAGCGAGTTGGCTTGAGTAAGTTTGATAGGTAGAGCTTGCAGACTGGCTTTGAGGACTTGTCTTGAAGCAATGTGATTGATCCAGACCAATACATTGAATTCGTCATTTGCACTAGCCAGTGGCGCAAGTACTGGTAAGGCAATGGTTTGACCAGTAGCAGCTTCCAATACATCGATATGAGTTGGCATACGAAACCAAAATGTTGCTCCTTGATTGGCTATATTCTCTTGTGCATTGTCATAAAACCCAATATCACCGCCCATAAGACGTGTTAATTGCTTAGAGATGACCAAGCCCAATCCTGTGCCACCATACTGACGCGTGATAGAGGGATCGCCTTGACTAAAGCTTTGAAACAGCATCTTTTGGTCTGCAAGAGATATCCCCTTGCCACTATCTTGGACGCTAATCATTAGATGATTATCGCGATGATCATCTAAGCTTACGCGCACCACGACATCACCGCTATCAGTAAATTTAATGGCATTGCCGACAAGATTGGTTAAAACTTGTTTGAGGCGCAGGGCATCACCCACGATTCGCATCGGCACATCGTTGTAAAATAGCACAGCCATACGTAGGCCTTTCTCTGCCGATACAGGAGAGAGCATATCGACCACGTCATAAATGGTGTCATAAAGGTCAAACTCGTGACGATCAAGTACCAGTTTTCCTGCTTCAATTTTGGAGAAGTCCAAGACATCATTTACCAGTGCCAGTAGATGTGCGGACGATTTACGAATGGTATGCACATACAAGTCTTGCTCAGGATTTAGCTCACCGTGACGCGCCAACAAATTAATAAATCCGTCGATACTATTTAGCGGCGTGCGCAGCTCATGACTGATATTGGCTAAAAATGCAGACTTGGCTTGACTGGTTGAGATCGCATCATCTCGAGCATTTCTGATAGAAATATTTTGCATCTCCATCTCGTCAAAAGCCAGACGCAGATCGTCTTCGGTTTGCTCAGCGTGGTCTTTTAAGTCTTGAAAGCTGCTGTGCAAGCGCCGTAACGTCTTAACCAAGTCTTGTTGTAATAAGTTTAACTCACCATCAGACTCAACGGGAATAGGCTTGTATAAATTGTCCACATGAGTACGCTGCAGCTGCAAACGCAGCTCATAAATAGGCGCAATCCAGCGTTTAGCATAGATATTGAGACTTAATAGCAAAATTAAGATAGTGAAAAGACCAGTAATGACCAGCGCCATCGCGATACGATAACGTGCAATATAAAGTGGTTCATTATCCATATCGACAAGCAACCACAATCTATGCCCTTCAAAATCACCCAATACAGTGCCATAAGCTGTACCAATAGGCGTTGATTGCTGTGATAAAAAACTCTTTGACGCATCGATTAGAGGCCAACTCTCACTCACCCCATAGCCGACTGTTGCAAGTACCTGATTATTTTCATTGATAATGGCGATGCGTTGTACATGCTGCTCTGATTGCATACGACTGAGCCTATCGCGAATCGATACCAATGTCGCCATCGCCCCTTGCGGAGCGTCTGCTGTCTCATTGAGACTTTCATCAATGACTGCAGCAGTCGATAAGTGAGAGGTAGACACTCCTCCAAGCGCTTCTTCTGACAGCACTGTACTACTTAGCCTGCCTCCGCGAGCACTAATATAATGGTCCGAATGTACTTGTGATAACGGCAGATACTCAGGCCGAATATTGTTTTCAAGTGCTGCTTGACTGGCTGCTGCCATATTATCAATCATATCTTGCGAATTTTTTTCATTGGCTTTTGATCGCTGACGTTCTTGCACTAGCAATGCAGGGATCAGCTCAGTAACCATAGGCTTATAACGAATCAATACAGCCTCAGCTAATGCTTCTTGCTCTGACTCACTAGCACGCATCGTTTCATGAAAAACGAGAATACCACCGACTGCCGCCAATACGCATATCGGTAAAAACACCAAGATGATCAACTGACCATAGGCGCTACTGGTATCAAAGCGTTTTTTGTATGCCATGCTAAATCTTATCCCTACAGATGTCTTTGCTATGTATAAATAGCTACTATAAACGGTTTTACTCAACCATTACGTTCTAAGTACTTGCGTTATTTTAGCAGCATTTAGAAGTGTAGGTATTATCTTCGCCCTTCATATCAGCTTATTATAAATATCTACTTTACATTGCCATCGCTATCAATCGCCTCACCATCTATAGTTACTTATTCTTTTTAGTAGATAAGTTATTAGTAGATAGTTTATGGTTTAGCTCTTTTAATTTTATTCATTTACCAAAATATCTTGATGCTAACAGCGTAGCCAAAAACAAAATGATATAATGATGCCATTTTTAATTTGTCAAAATTCTCGGGTAACAGCGAACCGCTCATTATTGGCTAGAACGAAAATTAGAACCATATTTACAAACTATTATTCCAAAATAAATAAGGGTACCTTATGTCCTCTACCGCTATGCCAAACGCCAATTTTATCAATCAAGTCACCGAACTTGCTGATTGTGTCGGCCAAACCCCACTTGTTAAGCTACATCGTTTGCCTATAGAGGAAAGCATTACCAATGGAGCGATGTTGCTGGCCAAACTCGAAGGCAATAACCCTGCAGGCTCTGTAAAAGATCGACCTGCTTTTAACATGATTTATCAAGCAGAACAGCGCGGAGATATCAAGCCAGGTGACACTTTGATTGAAGCAACCAGCGGTAATACTGGTATTGCCTTAGCCATGGTTGCTGCTATGCGTGGCTACCCGATGACCCTATTGATGCCGACAAGCTCAACCCAGGAGCGTAAAGATGCAATGAAAGCTTATGGCGCAACCTTAATCGAAGTCGATGAAGGGATGGAAGCTGCACGTGATTTGGCATTACAGATGCAGGCTGAGGGACAAGGGGTTGTGCTTGATCAGTTTAATAATGCTGACAATAAGCAAGCGCACTATTTGACGACAGGCCCGGAACTGTGGACGCAGACTGAGGGCAAAATCACCCATTTTATCAGCTCAATGGGTACTACAGGTACCATTACAGGCGTATCGCAATACCTAAAAGAACAAAACCCAGCGATCAAAGTTATCGGCTTGCAACCTGATGAGGAAGCGTCCATCGCTGGTATTCGCCGCTGGCCTGCTGCTTATATGCCAGGTATCTTTGAAGCAGATTTAGTCGATGAGATCATGGATATTGATCAACATATCGCTGAAATATATATGCGCAAATTGGCGAAGACTGAAGGTATTTTTGCTGGTGTATCATCAGGAGCAGCAGCGTGGGCGGCTATGCAAGTCGCCAAAGAGAATCCTGATGCTGTTATTGCCTTTATCGTTTGTGATCGTGGTGATCGCTATCTATCGACTGGCCTATACAATGTCGATGATAGTGACGTTGATGATAGTAGTACTCAGTCGTAATGTATGCGTCACGCTTGCCGAAGTCACGCTTGCCCAATAAGTAACTAGGACTATTTATGTCATATGCCCTACCTGCCAATCCTGTACTGGTCTTTGATATTGAGACCGTGGCAGATACAGATGCTGCACGTCGTATTTATCCAAAACTGGCTAACTTAAACGACGCTGATGCGTTAAGTGCCCTGACTGCCATTCGGATACAAGAGGCTGGGCATGACTTTATGCGCTTACCATTACAGCGCATAGTGTGCATCTCAGCGCTATACATCAAAGATGGACAGTTTTCTTTATTTTCTTTGACAGCAGATAAGTTTAGTGAAAAAGATATCCTTGCCAAGTTTTTTCGCGCCTTTAGCGATATCGAAACCCTGCCACAGCTGATTAGCTGGAATGGTTCAGGCTTTGATATCCCTGTACTTATTTACCGTGCTATGCAGTATGATCTGTCCGCGCCATGGTTATTTGAAGAGGGCGAGCGCATTAAAAACATGCGTTTTGATAATTATGTCAATCGCTTTCAAACCAAGCATTTAGATTTAATGGACAGATTTAGCCAATATGGTGCGAGTCGCCGTGAAGCGATGGATGTGGTTGCAAGCCTGTATGGCCTACCCGGCAAAACCGATGTGGATGGCAGCATGGTAGGCGATCTGGTTAATGATGGTGACTGGCAGACGTTATCGATATATTGCGAATCTGATGTCATGAATACATGGCTGATATATCTACGTTGGCTGCGTCTAACCGGTAAGTTATCTTCACCCGCTTATAATCATTGGCAACAACAAAGTCGTGACTATTTAATCAAATTTACTCAAGCAGATGGCAAAGCGCGCCATCACGAGTTTCTTGCCGATTGGTCATCTGCACCCGAACCATAAAAAGACAAAACATAGTATTATCAACAATAGCACTTACTCTCATTTTAGTTACTTATTATTAAGGCAGGTTTATGCAACCCACCGATACTCACACAGCACCTGACACAAAGCCGCAAGCCCGCGACACTAAAACGATTACTATCCCGCCTAATAAGAAAAAATCCAAACCATCGTCAAAGACGCGTCGGCGTTTAAAAGAGGCAGAACCACTACCCTTCAATGTCGATGGATTGTCACACGATGGGCGCGGGGTTGCCGTATATGGCAATGGCTTTGATGAAAAAGAGGGACACGTAGCAGACAAGCATGGCAAAAAAGTCTTTGTCAGCTTTGCCTTACCGGGTGAAAGCGCCTTGGTCAAACTAACCAATAGCCGTGCCAGCTTTGAGGAGGGAGATGCGATTGATATCACAGCCAATCCAAATCCTGAACGTGCTGTACCGCCCTGCCCACATTTTGGCGTTTGCGGTGGTTGCAGCTTGCAGCACTGGCAGCCAGATGGCCAAATCAACTTTAAGCAATCGGTACTTGCTGAGATGCTTATGCATCAAGCCAATGCTGAGCCTGATAGCTGGCTTGCCCCTGTGGTCGGTGATCGCCTTGGCTATCGTACCAAAGCACGACTTGGCGTACGCTATGTCGCCAAAAAAGAAACTGCCTTGGTCGGCTTTCGTGAGCGCTCAAGCAACTTTTTGGCTGAATTAAATGAGTGTCATATCTTAGATCCACGTATTGGCTTTGAGATTGAAAACCTAAAAGCGCTTATTAGTACGCTTGAGAGCCGCGATAAGATTGCCCAACTAGAGCTAGCAATGGGAGAATACCTACCAGAGCTGCCTGATGGCGATCAGCCAGTTGCTCTTATTGTACGTAATCTAGCCCCATTATCAGACTCTGATATCGAGAAGCTAAAGACGTTTTTTGCAGCGCGTCATTGGCAGCTATACCTACAGTCCAAAGGCGCTGATAGTATCCAACGTATTGCTTTAACTGATAAAGACGACTTAAGCCAGCAATTTGGACGTTTATATTATCAACTGCCAGAATATGACCTTACCTTTGAATTTATCCCGACCGACTTTACGCAAGTAAATCTCTCTGTCAATCGTCAGATGACCAAACTTGCTTGCGATTTGTTAGATTTAAAAGCAGGCGAGCGGGTACTAGATTTGTTTAGCGGTTTAGGTAACTTTAGTTTGCCCTTAGCTCGCCTTGTTGGTGAAACTGGCGCCGTGGTAGGCGTCGAAGGTAGCGATGCAATGACGGCCCGAGCAGCAGACAACGCTCGCCGTAACGGTATCAATAATACTGAGTTTTATAACCAAGATTTGACTCGCGACTGTACTGATGAACCTTGGGCCAATCAAGGCTTTGACGCCCTACTCATCGACCCGCCTCGCTCTGGTGCTTGGGAGATCATGCAATACTTGCCTAAATTTAATGCCAAGCGAATTGTCTATGTTTCTTGCAATCCTGCTACCCTTGCGCGCGATACAAAAGCCCTGTTAGAGCAAGGCTATCGTCTCACCCACGCTGGAGTGATGGATATGTTCTGTCATACTGGTCATGTCGAATCCATCGCTCGCTTTGAGAGGATAGCGAGTTAATTTTATTAATTGTACCGTTAGGCTCTTTACTGCTCTAAATTGAACGGTTTTGAACGAATAAAATTTCGTCAGAATATAGTTACGCTTATATGCATTATCACTACAGAGCCTTGCTTGAAATACCATTTTAAAGTGACATAATAATACCCATACAAGCTGTATGTGTATTATTCGCACATTGTGCATATTTGCGCTTATCGTCTCAAAATACTGGGCATAAACTCTTTACAACAGCTGCTAAAAAACGGATTTTTGCAGCTGTGTTGATCACATCTAATAATAATGTATTACTGTGTAGATCAAGCGTTTTTGCAGAGCAGGTAAGACGATAAGAAATTTCGAAAATAGCTAAGAGGAGCCGGCTATGGTAAAAATTCGGGAAGGTCTACCGCTTATTGATGGACAAACAACAAAAAATGATAGTGCGACCATAGCAGCGCAGCTAGTTGCAAGCCAGCGTTCTCATCAATCTGCTAATAGTTACGCTCAAGTGCCACTTGATATTAAACAACAGCTGGCAACCCATAAGCTGCATACCACTTTTGATCGCTCTGCCCGATACTCTTATCACAGTCATGATCCTAAATTAGAAAACGAATATTCGGACCTTATTCTTCCAGACGATATGCAGATGCTTACAGAAGCATCTATCGCTGATGATTCAGATCAAGCCAATATTGATGTGCCTGTATGGCTTGATAATGTCGCAAAACGTATCGATCAAGACTCTGTCCCTAATTTAGCGGCTGCTTGCGAGTTTATTCGTAGTCGTATGAATACTAGCGAGTCTGAACGTTCTGGTGCTTATGTGACGGGTATTGGTATGGCAGATATCTTGACCTACCTATATCAAGATGAAGACGCTTTGGTGGCTGCTATGTTATACCGTAGCGCACGTAAGTCGCTGGTGAGTTTGACTGATATTGAGCAAAGCTTTGGTGCTGATATTGCACGTTTAGTCAAAGACGCTTTGGCGATGGGAAAGTTGTCTGCCATTATAGAAAGCAATAAACGCCTAGAAGATCATTTCGTTAATAATCAACGCGATCAGCTATCTAACATCTATAGTATGCTCATTTCTGTTACTAATGATGTACGCGTAGTGCTTATCAAGCTTGCCGAACGTACCTTTGCCATGCGTGAGCTATCATTTTCCAAACCTGAACGTCAACAACGCGTAGCTCGCGAAGTGATGACTATTTACGCACCGCTTGCTCATCGATTAGGTATTGCTCAGTTAAAATGGGAGCTTGCTCAGTTAAAATGGGAGCTTGAAGACTTAGCTTTTCGCTATCTTGCCCCTGAGCGTTATAAAGAGATTGCCAAATTATTGTCCGAAAAGCGCAGCGAGCGCGAGGACTATATTCAACGAGTGCAAGACAAGCTCAACGAAGCTTTAGCAGAAGCTGGTATTACCGCTGATGTCTCAGGACGAGTTAAACATATTTATTCTATCTATCGCAAAATGAAGCTAAAACGCTTATCGTTTGATCAGCTTTATGACATTCGCGCACTGCGAGTATTGGTAGAAAACCCAGCGGATTGTTATCATGTGCTAGGCTTAGTACACGGCCTATGGCGTTACATTCCTGAGCAGTTTGATGACTATATTACCAATCCAAAGCCAAATGGTTATCGCTCTTTGCACACTGCCGTCATCGCCGAAAACAAATCACTTGAAGTACAAATACGTACCCAAGGCATGCACTTTGAAGCTGAGCTTGGCATGTGCGCTCATGTAAACTATAAAGAAGGCCTCAAAAAGAAAAAAGACAACTACCTCACTCAAAAGATCAGCTCATTGCGTCATCTGCTTTCTATCAATAATGAAACCCGCAATCAAAATCGCTTAGGAATAACGCCAGATGGTGAGTTCAATGACCGTGAGTTAGGTGAACTAGAAGACGAAGAGCCAATCGTTGATTTTGATGAGCTCGAGAGGATTTATATTTTTAGCCGAGATGGTGACATCACTGAGCTGCCAAAAGGTGCTACCGTACTTGATTTTGCTTATTATGTACACACGCAAGTAGGCAATCGCGCTCAAGCAGCTCGAGTAAATCAGCGTTACGTGCCGTTGACTTACCAGCTAAAAACTGGCGAGCAGGTCGAGATTATCACCAAGGCCGCCCGCGAGCCTAATCGTGATTGGTTGGTCGCATCACTTGGTTATATTCATACCAATCGCGCACGCTCTAAATTACGCCAATGGTTTAATAAGCAAGACCGTGATAAAAATATCGAGATTGGTAAGCAGATGCTGAGTAAAGAGCTTGAGCGACTTTCAGTACATCCCAATAGCATTGATTTGAATGACTATACGCAGTATTTTCATGTCAATAATACGGATGATATCATCGTCGGCTTAGTCACAGGTGAAATTGGACTCCATCAATTAACTGGTCACATTTCTCGTCAGCTCCATCTAGAGCCTGCCTGAAAAAGAAAAGGAAGAATATACGCCTAGCGTTGATCCAAAGACGACAGGTAAACTTGACGCGTATAAAATCTGCATTGATGGCTTAGATAATATTGAGGTAAATTTGGCGGGTTGTTGTCATCCTGTACATGGCGAGCCAATTTCGGGTTACATTACTTTGTCTCGCGGTGTCAGTATTCATAATCGTGGCTGTCCTGAATATATGCGCCTGATTGAACGCGACCCTGAAAGAGAGATTAGTGCGGCTTGGAAGTCTAAATCCGGTCGCTACCAACCTGTCGATATCCATATTGAAGCTTATGATCGACGCGGATTATTGCGCGATTTGACCCAAGTTATTGACAAAGAAAGCGTCAACATACGCAAGGTTGAGACCTTGAGCACTGATGACAATATTGCTTCGTTAAAATTCCATATTGAAGTCTCAGGATTGGCGCATCTATCTAAACTGCTAGCCAAGCTCGAGCAGCAGCCAGGTATCTTGCATGCCCGTCGTACCATTGTCTAACAGCTAACAAGTAATACCTGGCGCTTTATACATGTGTCAAACCTAAATATTATTATTTGATAACTAACTCATAGCGTTAAAGACAATTAATATAAATAGATGGTGATTTGTCCTTTATATTTTCCAATTTTTTGTAGAATGCCCTTATGCCTGAATTACCTGAAGTTGAAACCACAAAAACAAGTCTTGTCCCCTTATTGGAACAAAAACTTACTGCCATACAAGTGTTTCAGTCAAAACTACGTTGGCCTGTGCCTGATGACTTAAATACGCTAATTGACTATACGTTACAAGACGTAGAGCGCCGAGCGAAGTATCTAATCCTAACTTTTGTACCCAAAGCACAGCTAATACGAAACAGTCAAAATGCAATTGAACATCAACGTCAATTGATCATACATTTAGGCATGTCAGGTAGTTTACAACAGCACTCTTTAGGTGCTGACAAGCGTAAACACGATCATTTAATAATGACTTTTAACGATAGCAACGGCATTCAAACACAGCTTCATTATCATGATCCTAGACGTTTTGGCGCAGTTTTATGGTATAAGGATTATAATACCAAGCTCTTAGATCATCTAGGACCTGAGCCGCTATCGGAAGATTTTACCGCTGATTATCTATATCGTTTGATTCAACGTAGCGATGGCGATGGCATAACAAATAAAACAACCAAACAACGTCCTATCACTCGTGCTATCAAATCAGTCATTATGGAACAGCAGGTTGTGGTTGGCGTAGGCAATATATATGCAACAGAGAGTCTATACTTGTCCGCTATTCATCCTGCCACCCCAGCACATAAGTTGTCTTATGAACAAATAAGCATATTAGTTGAACATATTAAGGTCATACTACAACGAGCGATCGAGCTTGGAGGCTCAACATTGCGCGATTTTACAGTAGCGAGTGGACAAACGGGGTACTTTCAACAAACCTTAAATGTCTACGGTAGACAAGGTGAGTCTTGTCCGCATTGCGCTACTGTACTTGATAATATCAAACTTAATGGTCGTGCTAGCGTGTTTTGTCCATTTTGTCAGCCAATTCTATAAACAAACTTTTATTAAAAAAATAAACTAAAGAGCAGTATAATGTGTTTTCATATTGCTTATCGGCACGCATCTTGCTTTAATAAGAAGTCAATGCTGCTTTATAAGTACCTTTATTTGTAAGTATCTTCAATAGCAGTGTTCGTTACTTATACCGCTTACATGTTTTAGGAAATTATAATGACTGTTAATGCCGATAACCGACGCTCCAATAAAAGTAAGCTTTTGACCGCTGCCCTAAGCTTGGGCTTTATGATAGCTTTCACACAGCCAGCTTCGGCCGCTATAGAGATAGATGAGAGTGATTTTGGCCCATCGTATGACACGATGGTCGTTGATACAGTCGTTGGAAAGCCATTACAGCTGGTTACTGCTGTCACTGGTACTGCTGCTTATCTTGTCAGTCTGCCCTTTTCTCTTATTGGCGGTAACGCTGATCAAGCGCAGCAAAAACTGTTCGTTGAACCTTGGAATGCGATGGCTCGCTGTCTAGGTTGTACAGTCGCTGAAGACAATTTTTATAAATCACAAGACGTCAATGACAACATCGTACGCATCGTCGTCGATCAACCGTCGGAGATTCTCATCGATACCAATGACTATGTCGTAGTGACAAAGTGATTTGCTATAAAATGTGAGTCATTAAACATAAAAAAAGGCTAACGTAACGTTAGCCTTTTTTAATCATACTATACAGAAGTATTAAGCACCTTTCTTACTACGACCATGACGTTTACGCTCACTTTCAGTCAAGTAGCGCTTACGACCATGACGTTTACGCTCACTTTCAGTCAAGTAGCGCTTACGAATACGGACAGCTTTTGGCGTTACTTCTACCAATTCATCATCTTGAATAAATTCAAGCGCTTGCTCAAGGGTAAACTTAACCGCTGGCGTTAGAGTCAAAGCCTCATCAGTACCACTAGCACGTACGTTAGTAAGCTGTTTAGCGGTCGTTGGATTAACAGCCATATCATCGTTACGCGAGTTCAAACCAACGATCATACCTTCATATACTTCAAGCTGTGGCTCAGCGAACAGTTTGCCACGCTTTTGTAGATTGAATAGCGCAAAACCTAAACAAGTACCAGTCGCCATAGATACCAATACGCCATTAGAACGACCACCGACATCACCGATTTTCTGCGGCCCATAATGCGAAAAGCTTGACGTCATGATACCAGTACCTGAAGTCAGTGTTAAAAACTCAGAACGGAAACCAATCAAACCGCGAGCAGGTATGGTCGCTTCAATACGCATACGACCTTTGCCATCAAGTTCCATATTGGTCATCTCGCCTTTGCGCAGACCTACTTGCTCCATAATAGAACCTTGATGTTCTTCTTCGATGTCAAAGACCACATTTTCATACGGCTCTTGTAACTTACCATCAACTTCTTTAACGATAACTTCTGGGCCTGAAACACCCATCTCAAAACCTTCACGGCGCATGTTTTCGATCAGCACTGATAAATGTAGCTCACCGCGACCTGATACTTTGAATTTATCAGGAGACTCTGTATCTTCTACGCGTAATGCTACGTTGTGAATCAGCTCACGCTCAAGACGCTCACGAATGTTACGTGAAGTCACAAACTTACCATCACGACCAGCAAATGGCGAGTTGTTTACTTGGAAGTTCATTGAAACCGTTGGCTCATCAACAGTTAGAGCTGGCAACGCTTCTACGTGATTAGGATCACAAATAGTATCAGAGATATTCAGTGCATCAATACCAGTAATACAAACGATATCACCTGCCTGAGCATCTTCTACTTCGATACGGTCGAGACCATGATAGCCCATGATTTTTAAAATACGACCATTACGCGTGTTGCCGTTTTTATCAATGACAGTCACTTGAGTATTGGTTTTTACTTTACCACGCTGAATACGACCAATACCGATGACACCGACGAAGCTATTGTAATCAAGGCTTGAGATTTGCATACGGAATGGTGCATCTGCATCAACCTGTGGGGGCTGTACAACATCGACGATAGTCTTGAAAAGTGGAGTCATATCTTCAGCCAAATCATCGGCTTCTAAACCTGCAATACCGTTCAATGCTGATGCATAAACTACTGGAAAATCTAACTGCTCGTCCGTTGCACCCAAGTTATCAAATAGATCAAAGATCTGATCCATAACCCAATCAGGACGTGCGCCTGGACGATCGATTTTGTTGATGACAACGATCGGCTTTAGGCCTTGCTCAAACGCTTTTTGAGTCACAAAACGGGTTTGAGGCATTGGTCCATCAACAGCATCTACGACTAAAAGTACGCAGTCAACCATTGACATGACACGCTCAACTTCACCACCAAAGTCGGCGTGACCTGGAGTATCTACAATATTAATACGGTATTCTGTATCGTCAGAACTATCTGTCCAACGAATGGCTGTATTTTTAGCCAAAATAGTAATACCACGTTCTTGTTCAATGTCACCTGAATCCATTGCACGTTCAGCAATGTTTGCACGATCGCCAAAAGTACCAGATTGATGTAATAATTTATCAACTAGAGTTGTTTTACCATGATCAACGTGGGCAATAATTGCAATATTACGCAGATGTTTGATATCGTTCGCCATATAAAATGCTCGTTTTGTCTTAATAAAATGCAGTAGCAGTAAGCGCCGCTGGAGAATCTTTTATCATAAAGCAGATAGTTTACTATAAAGCAGATAGTTATTTTTACTTTACTATAAAATGACTACGCAATAGGGGTAGTGAAATAAAAAATACTGGCAAAGTAAGGTTTTCTACTGATAAATCCATCATACAGATAGCTATGCTAATGTACACTTTGTCAATCTACAAAGTGTTTGGGCGGCTAGTATAACATTATTAGATTATAAATTTATGCAATAAGTTATTTATCTCACAGTATAAACAAAAAAAAGCCACCTAATAGGTAGCTTTTTTTGTAACTATATAATTTAGAACTTAACTAATTGGCTATATATTATTGAATAACCATGTCTTTAGTTTGTTCAACAGTCATAGTTTTGTCACCAGTGATGATGGCATATACACGACGGTTCATTGCACGACCTTCTTCAGTATCGTTTGGTGCGATTGGACGGTCATAACCGTAACCAACTGTTGATAGACGGTTTGGAGCGATACCGAATTCGTTAGTCAACATAGATTTCACAGCAACGGCACGAGCTTCAGATAGACGTTGGTTGTAACGTGCTGAAGGACCAGTTTTAGAAGCATGACCTTCTACGCGAGCGCTAGAGTTAGGGTACTCACGCATCTTCTCTGCTACTTTAGCGATTTCAGTTTTGTACTGGTCTTTGATAGCTGATTTGTCGTTATCAAAGAATACACGTAGCTCCATTTTTAGCTCATCAGTAATATCTACTGCTACTGGGCAACCACGCTCATCAACTACGACGTTCATAGGAGTGCCTGGGCATTCGTCGATGCTATCAGGTACACCATCACCATCTGAATCAACGTCTTGCTCGACCACTACTACTGGTGGAACAGATACTTCTGGCTCAACTTGTGGTGGTACTGCTACTGTTGGCGATAGATGGCCACCAAGTACAACTTCTAGACCGGCCAATGCCATGCCTTCCCACCAGTTGTTATCAAAGTTGTGAATCGCACGAGCTTCACCACGTAGGCTTAGCGCGTCGTTGATGCGATACATAGCACCTAGACCTAGGTTACCGATAGTATCTTTTGATGATGATACTTCAGTACCAGCTGGTATATCTTCACCATCAACAGTTACTTGTTGGCCATTAGGCGCAACACCAGCAATTGTCTCTTGGTTTTCTACTTCGATTTTAGATTGACCAGCACCAACTAGTACATATGGTTTGAACGCGCTATCAGTATAACCAGTAAATTCTTCAGTACCGATCAAGAAGTTACCAGAAATCATCGTTTGTTCGACGTCAAACCGGTTAACACCAGCATCTGCAGAATCTTCAGATGCTTCACCATTAGCGTTTGATACGCCATACTCTACTTGGAACTGGGTAGAAGGAGTCAGTTCGATACCTAGAGCAGCACCAGTATACAAGCTGCTTTCTTTGGCTACACCACCATTAGGTACGTTGCCACCACGGCCATCTATAGAGTTACCGTTGGCATCAAAATATAGATCTTTACCAGTACGTAAGATTTCACGCTGCTCATCGTGCGCTTCGTCAGTATAGTGATAACCTAGTAATAGCGGGCTAATAGTAACGCCAGCATTAGCTGCTAAAGGTGCAGCTGCTACGGCAACCAGAGCTAGAGCAATTTTATTCAATTTCATGGACTTCCTCCAAAGGATGATTTGAGTGATGCATTAAGCAAAACCGCTTCCTAAGATGTAATAAAAGTAGACATCTTTTACGAATGCATAATTATACAACAAAACTAATTAGGAAGTAGCTTATCGACTATCTATTAAGTTTACAACTTTTTTCGTTAGGCAGCTACACATTATTACACGATAGTGTTGCAACACAAACACAATAGCCTGCTTGTTTTACTAAGAACTAACATACGTTGCAATTTTAGTCTTTTGAATGTTAATTCGCAATAGAAGTAGAGTAAATTCTACTTATTGTCTGCGGTTAGTTTAATACAATCGAATTTTTTTCTCTATTATAAAAGGTTAGTCTTCACTAATTGAAACAAATTTTGACAATCGTACTATAATTCGTATATATTAAATAGTAAACATTATTCTAGTACGGATATTTGTTATTTCAAGCTAATCTGAAATGACATATTAAAGATATTATTGTTAAAATTTTGTGAATTTAAAAGTCGCAGGTATTTTTAAGAGTTAACGTCTTGTATATAAAAAGGTATCAACGTAAGACCTAATTTAAACGTATGAAGCTGATGAAATTAACTTATATAATTCAATCCATGGTATAGGCGATGACTATATATGATTAAGCTACGTCATACGATATTGAACGTTCACAAAGTAACAAACTCTACTCTGTTTTATCTACGTCTCACTAAACCTTTAAAAATCGAGAGCTTTTTAAAACCTTATAAACAAAGGGGATTTAATCTTGTAGAGCTTATAGTAACAGTAGCAATTCTAGCTATTATCGCAACAATTGCAGCACCAGCGATCGTAGATCAACTAGCAAGTATGGAAGCCAAACGTATCAAGAATCAATTAGAGAGCACTTTAAAAATAGCAAAAGCTGAAAGTTTTATTCGACGGCAGAATTTATTAGTATGTTTATCTGATGCAGGAGGACGCTGTAATAAGAATAGCGATAAAAACCTTTTGTTATTTGTTGATAAAAATAATAATAAAGTTTTTGATACCAGTACGGATTATTTACTTAGTAAGCAGAGCTTAAATCCTAAATATGGCACACTACATTTACGTGCTGGGAAACGGCATTATGTTAAATTTTATGGTGATACAGGCAAACCGCGAGGACACTTTGGTCACATAAAATACTGTCCAAGCCCGACCTATAGTCAGGCTATGTATCAGATTTCTTTTAATCAAAATGGTAATATCACATACAAACCTAATGATAGACACCCTACTGGTTGTGTATAAATGCATTATTTATTGTAGCAATATTATTAGAGGCGCTATTAGCTTAGACTCAATCTAAAAAGTCATTTATGCATTGCTGTTTTCATCATAACCACTGCTTGCGACAAGCCGACAAATACAGCGTCAGCAATCAAGGCGTGTCCAATATTGAGCTCATAAATACCATCGATTTGAGCAATAGCGTTTACATTATCACGAGTTAGGCCATGGCCTGCGTTAATAAGCAACTTGTTATCTAGATTTTTTGCGATGGTCACAGCTTGTTTAATACGCTCTAATTCGGACTTTTGCGCCTCAATATTCCCAGCCAGACCTAACTCAGCATAAGTACCAGTATGTAACTCAATAGCATCAGCGTTACAGGCAACTGCAGCGGCAATCTGCTCCTCATCTGGATCTATAAATAAAGAAACGTTAATTCCTTTTGCTTGTAAGTCTTGGATATAGGGTTTTAAATGACTGATCTGCCCTGCTACATCCAAACCACCTTCGGTCGTTAGCTCCGCACGCTTTTCAGGCACTAAGCAAACCCAATATGGCTTAACTTTATGAGCAATAGATAACATCTCAGACGTTGCCGCCATCTCTAAATTTAGTCTGGTCGTCAACTGTTCTGCTATCTCATAGACGTCTGAGTCTTGAATATGACGACGATCTTCACGCAAATGTATAGTGATACCATCTGCTCCCGCCTCCTCACACAATAGCACTGCTTCTAAAGGACTAGGGTAGCCAACCCCGCGTGCTTGACGTAAGGTTGCAATATGATCAACGTTAACACCGAGTAAAGGTGTTTTTACTGTACTTTTCGATGAATGCTGTAAAGATGTGGTCATAAGAAATCCTTTTGATAACGAGACCCGATATAATATATAGATAATGACGCTACAGTAGCATTGGCTTAAATATTTTTTAAACGACCATACTTCTTACGACTATGCTTTGACTAAAGGTTGACGCTATCATTGGTAACGTTGCTGCTGCTGCCATAGTAAACGGCTCTGTAACGGCTGATAATCAAGCAGGTGGTCAATCAGATGTTTATGAAGCCGTGACCAATTGCTCAATGTGGGCTCAGATATTCCTAGACGTGCCATGTCGATAATATCGGCGCCAGTAAAAAGTGTTTGTAACGAATTAATCGTCGTTTTATCAGGTTGATTAGTAGCGACAAAACCTACATCAGATAAAAACCGATAATCAGTATCAGGTTCGATAGGCGCTAATACATTGTCATGGGCTAGCGTCAAAGAAAAGCCCAATTCTTGAAACAAGTGAGACTCAAACTGACGTAAGCATAATCTAAGTGCAGTTGCGGTCAATGGCTGCTTTAACTGCATCAAGCTGTCTTGGTAATGCTGCCATAATACGGGCATTGGATCTTCGCTGGGCAATAGCTTCCACAGTATCTCGTTCAAATACAAAGCTGCATACTGCTGCTGACCGCTTATTTGCTGGTAACGTGTTGGCTCAGTGGTTATAGCATCTTTTGTAAAACTATCTTCTGCCGGCAATAAACCAATCTGACTAAAGGTCTTTAGATCCCGCTTACCTGTCGCAAACAGTTGGAGCGGCTCGAATAAAGGCGCACCTTTTTTGCCAATACCGTGCACTACGCCATGTTGCCAAGAGAACAAATAGTAAAGTGCCCGTTTTTCTTGATAAGGACGCTGATGTAATAAATACCCTGTTAACGCTTCATTACGCATCGTCTATTACCTCAGCACTATACATAGGCTAAATATTTATTTTAAATTAATAACCTAGACTGGTGAGCGCGCGTTCATCATCTGACCAACCACGCTTGACTTTTACCCATAAAGTTAGCATGACCTTTTTGCCAAATAATTGCTCCATATCTTTGCGTGCATCTATTCCAACTTGCTTGATACGTTGACCTTTTTCACCAATTACAATAGCTTTTTGTCCATTACGCTCTACATATATTGTGGCATCAATGAAAGTACAGGCTTTACGTGGACGACCAGTTTTGGGATCTGTATGAGCCGCTTCATCTTTGAATTCATCAATTTGTACAGTGAGATCATAAGGTACTTCATCACCTGCACTACGCATGATTTTTTCGCGAATGATTTCACTGGCCAAGAAACGCTCTGAGCGATCGGTAATCTGTTCAGTGTCATAAATAGGTGTGGCATTCGGTAGATGCGACGCGATTACCTCTTCAAGACGATTTAAGTTTTGGTTCTTTAAAGCCGAAACGGGTACGATATCAGCAAAGTCAAAACTCTCATTAAACGTTTCAATCAATGGGAGCAACGTGCCTTTATCTTTCAACGTATCTGCTTTATTGATGACCAACACGACCGTCAAATCAGTTTCGCCAAGCTTTTGTAGCGTCAACAAGTCATCTTCACGCCACTGGTCTGAGTCGACCACAAACAATACTAAGTCCACATCTACCAATGCTGATACGGCCGCTTTATTCATACGCTCGTTAATAGCACGTACTTCATTATGATGAATACCTGGTGTATCTACAAACACTGCCTGCATCTCATTGGTACTCAAAATACCATGTATGCGATGGCGCGTTGTTTGTGGCTTACGGGAAGTAATTGATAGCTTTTGACCCAGCAGATGATTCATCAGAGTCGACTTACCAACGTTTGGACGACCGACAATCGCTACATAACCTGCTTTAAAGTCGTTAGCAACACCATTGTTACTACTTGGCGCAAAAAACCCATCAATCGCAGCATTGTTTTCAAGAGCAATGCTATTATCATGTTCGTCAGCATCACTACTATCGTGCGGCTGAACAGCTGTTAATGACTCACCTATTTTTCTTGTTTCTTGCATATCTTCAACGTTTTCTACAGTATCATTTTGATTGGTATCAGTGTTTTGTGTCATATCATGGGTATTATTTTTGGGAGTTAATGGCAAGTCGTTATGATTGCTCATAAGGTAATCCTGTGGGGTTTTGATAATAATCTTAGCAGCACATTTTATATACTGATCGTGCCAACTAAGCTTATTTTGATTTAAAGGTATTTGAAGATTTATATCATCTATTAAAACATGAAAGATGGAAATTTTTTATCAATGTCTTAGCGCTTATATGAATCAAATATAGCGTAAAGCTAAAACTATCAACGTTTTTTAAATACACCAGGTAGCTTATGTAACTGATTAATCATTAATTCAGCTGCTTTTTGCTCTGCAATACGGCGACTCTCTCCAGATTCAGTAATATCAGGACAGTTGTTAATATTGACCTGACAGCGTACTACAAATATCTGATAAGGGGCATTGCCTCGTGTTTCAACCAACTCGTAATGAGGCAAATCAAACTGTTTAGATTGTAGCCATTCTTGCAAACGGCTTTTGGCATCTTTGAGAGCTTTTTGGTCGTTGACGTTATCAATAAGATCACCATACCAGGCCAATACGCAATGACGAGTAACTTCCATATCTTGGCTATCTAAATAAATAGCGCCAATTAATGACTCTACGGCATCGGCCAATATCGAGGCGCGGTTACGGCCGCCACCTTTACGTTCACCAACTCCTAGAATCAGATGATTGGATAGATCTAAATTTTGCGCAATAGTCACCAATGATTCTTGACGTACCAACGTGGCACGCATACGCGTCAGGCGTCCTTCGTTTTGATTTGGATAACGATGGTATAAAGCCTCACCAATAATCATACCAAGCAGCGCATCCCCCAAAAACTCTAAACGTTCGTAATTTTTTTTGCTATCAAACGAGCGATGCGTTAAAGCCAAATTCGGCAAACTCAAATCATTGAACTCGTAGCCTAATTTGCGAGTCAATACTGCCAGACGCTGAACAAAATCTGAGCCTTTAGGTAAAGTCTCCATAGTTGCGCTATTTTTTTTGGCGGTAGGCAGCGCTTTGTATGATTGTGAAGTTGATTTCATGCGTGGCTTTTGGTTATCCTTTAATGTTGGTAATTCATACGGTTAAATAGTTGGTAGAGTAGCTGTATAAAACCTATTAAACGCTTATCAACAGTCTATGTTTTGCTAATCGTTGCAGATCAGTTATTACAAATGGTGAATGCTTTTTAATTGGTTAACTTCCATCTACTATAAATGATAAAACAGCTACTTATGTAGATATTTACTCTACTGAAGCGGCGTTTATCTCACCTTCAAAACGATTAACGATATCAACGTTACCAAAGAAATTACTGGTTTTATCATAATCCTTATAGATAGCAAGCTGACCTGGTTGTTTATTGGTAAAAGTAAATACCTCTTCAGCAGTCGTGTCATAATCAGCATTGATAGACAGTTGACGATTGACACGTTCAACGAACTGTTTTGCAGTCTCGCCATTATTATTGGCTTCTTTTAGCTGAGTACCTAATGTTTTGCTCAGCTGATAGTCTCCAACTTGAGCAGGCATAATGGCAATCACCAACTTGCCAGCAATAACGATAATAATAAGTAATAAAACTATGCTAGTCACACCAGACCCACGTTGCGACGACAACCCTGTTAACTGCTGCGGCATAAATTCTCCTAATGACTCAATATAATATAATTGTATTTCATGCTCTATTGGTGTTTATGTCTTAATGTTCTATAACCATTTTGTGCATCTCTTGCGCGCAACATGGTTGATGAAGTACATACAGTATATATATTAATTTAATTAGGGTTAATATTGATATTAGCACAATAATCAATCAATAGAATAGCGGCTAATCAATTGAACCGTTACGTGCGAAAGTCGGCAGATTAAGCCCAGGTGGTTTATGCATCCAAATATACACAGCTTTACCAGCTAAATTCTCATCAGGTACAAATCCCCAAAACCTGCCATCAGCACTACGGTCACGGTTATCACCCATCACAAAGTACTCATCAGCAGGCACTGTGACGCGCCATTCTGTCCCTGCCGAACTGACCACTTCTGGTGCTTGCTGTTGCAAAAACGGCGCATATTGCGAGCTATTCATACCCGATAGATAGCGCACTAAATGCTTATTCTCACCTTGTGTTTCTTGAAAATACTGAGCTTGCTCTTCTTCTTGTCGGCCCATTTGCGTAGCCTCAGACTCTGTCAATACTTGGCTAGGTGTCACTTGACCAGCAGGATAAAGCTGCGCAGTTAGATCATGATTGGCATCAAAATTTACTGGCTTAGTATCGACTGGTACATCATTGATCGCAAGCTGTCCTTGACTGTAGCTGACAGTATCACCAGGCAAACCGATTACACGCTTTATATAATAAATGCTAGGATTTTCAGGGTAGCGAAATACTATCACATCGCCGTGTTCAGGACTCCCCGTGTCCAATACTTTATTATATGTCAGAGGTAAGCGCACACCATAAGCATACTTATTAACCGCGATAAAATCGCCAGTATATAAAGTTGGCACCATAGACGATGATGGAATATTGAAAGGTTCAATTAAGAACGAGCGTACGACCAAGACCACTGCCAAGACGGGGAAAAAGTCGTAAGCCCAGCGTACCAATAAGCTCTCTTTACCATGCCCACGTGTTTTGCGCTGTTTTAGTGCCAACTTATCTAGTAGCCATATTAGCCCTAGGCCTATCGTTAATGGCACCAAAATCAAATTAAAATCAAAATCCATACTCATTTGCCTATTAAAAAGCTGCTTATCTCACGACTTTAACGATAAGAATAACGATATGCGACGTATTATTTGCAAAAACTTTGCAAGAACAAGGTAAGACAGTTTAAACCATTAACTATCTACTTGCAGTACCGCTAAGAAAGCCTCTTGAGGAATCTCGACGTTACCGACTTGCTTCATACGCTTCTTGCCTGCTTTTTGCTTAGATAACAGCTTTTTCTTACGCGACACGTCCCCACCATAACACTTAGCAAGAACATCTTTACGCATGGCTTTGACCGTACTACGACCAATGATTTGACTACCAATTGCCGCTTGAATGGCCACATCGAACATCTGACGCGGAATCAGCTCTTTCATCTTGGTCACTAACTGATTACCACGGAAACGCGCTTGATCCTGATGTACAATCATCGCTAGGGCATCAACTTTATCACCATTGATCAACACATCAACTTTTACCAGCTTATCCACTTGATAACGCTCAAAGTTATAATCAAGTGATGCAAATCCACGAGAGACTGATTTTAAACGGTCAAAGAAATCCATGACCACCTCGCCCATCGGAATATCAAAGATTATCTGGACTTGCTTGCCCATAAAGCGCATATCAACCTGCACCCCGCGTCGTTCGATGCACAACGTCATAACGTTGCCTAAATAGTCTTGCGGCACTAGAATCTGACAACGGGCAATCGGTTCGCGAAACTCTTCTATATTGTTCGGTTCTGGCAATTTTGAAGGGTTATCGACATAGATTACTTCACCATCTTTCTTCTCAATCTCATAGATAACAGAGGGCGCCGTGGTAATTAAATCCAAGTCATATTCACGCTCTAGACGTTCTTGGATAATCTCCATGTGCAGCATACCCAAGAAGCCGCAGCGAAAGCCAAAGCCTAACGCATCAGAGGTATCAGGTTCAAAAAATAGTGAGGCATCATTAATTTGTAGCTTTTGTAGTGCTTCACGGAATTTTTCAAAATCATTGGCATCGACAGGAAACATACCTGCATATACTTGCGGGGTCACTTGCTTAAAGCCTGGAATGCGATCAACGTCTGGCGTCTTGGCATGGGTGATCGTATCACCGACAGGAGCACCTGCAATATCTTTAATACCCGCGATAATAAAGCCTACTTCCCCAGCTTCCAAAATACCTGTATCGACAGGCTTAGGCGTAAATACACCAATAGAGCTAACCGGATGTGCCTCTTTGGTCGATTTGATATAAATCTTATCGCCTTTTTTTACTGTGCCTTCGCGCACACGCACCAAAGAGACCACACCTAAATAACTATCAAACCAAGAGTCGATAATCAAGGCTTGCAGCGGCGCTTCGCGGTCACCCGTTGGTGCAGGAATAACTTCAACTAAGGTTTCTAGTAGTTTGTCGACACCAAGCCCTGATTTGGCAGACACACGCGGCGCATCAATGGCTTCAATACCAATGATATCTTCAATTTCTTGAATGACACGCTCAGGCTCAACTTGCGGTAGGTCAATCTTGTTTAAAACTGCCATTACCTCCAAACCTTGATCAACTGCGGTATAACAATTGGCAACGGACTGCGCTTCTACGCCCTGCGCGGCATCTACCACCAGCAATGCACCTTCACAAGCGGCTAATGAGCGAGAAACTTCGTATGAAAAATCGACGTGTCCAGGCGTATCAATAAAGTTGAGCTGATAGCGTTCACCATTTGGATGGTCATAGAACAGGGTTACTGATTGTGCTTTGATGGTAATACCACGCTCACGCTCGATATCCATGGAATCAAGTACTTGTGCTTGCATTTCACGATCTTGCAATGCACCGCACATTTGAATAAATCGATCGGCAAGCGTTGATTTGCCATGATCAATGTGGGCAATGATAGAAAAGTTACGAATATTGGCTAATGCAGTCACAAAGCGCCTACTAAATAAAAGGTGATTGGATAACCGTTATTGAACAACAATACGTGAACAATAGTAAAAAACGGACGGTTATTAGATATTAATTATGGTAAAAATATTGCAAAAAAGAGTTAATAACAAAGATTAGTGTGGTCAGTGATACTAGCCAAAGCGTGTTTAGTTAAACTGAATTAATAACATTAATTATTAAAAACAAGACGAACGACGCTTACTGATGTACACAGACATATGAGCGTATTCTAGCAGTTTTCCACTGTAAAGTAAGAAGATTTTGTTAGTAGCGATTTGGTTAAAAGTTGAAATCAACGACTGATTAGCGTTGACCGTTGTATCAGCCATAAGATTTAAGGTTTATGGCTTTCGGTAATTGGCTATGAATCATGGCATCAA
The DNA here is from genome assembly GCF_001462175.1 of Psychrobacter sp. ENNN9_III. Taxonomy (NCBI): domain Bacteria; kingdom Pseudomonadati; phylum Pseudomonadota; class Gammaproteobacteria; order Moraxellales; family Moraxellaceae; genus Psychrobacter; species Psychrobacter sp. ENNN9_III. The sequence goes on along the minus strand of NZ_LNUO01000027.1, from coordinate 20,430 downwards.
ACACATTGGCCACTATGTTTAAGACATTATTTGGCCGTGTCAGATACTATGTCCGTGGTCACTGGCCGCTGCAAATATTTATACATCCACGGCGACTTACCATAGAACGCCCCATTGATCTGTGTCTGTTCAATCAAATACTCACGAAACCTTAAATAAAACTCATTGTCTGGATGTTTAGGCTGCTGCCAAAATTGTGCGAGCGTCTTAGGATCTGTCAGCTTAGGAGTATCATAGATAGCGCGTCCCATAACCTTGGTGGGCTTTTTATGATATACCGATTGTAGACCCGTCGTACTATTTATAGTGACCATACCAATACTGTGCTTCATGAGCGTTGGTAGGTGCATATCACAACCATAGAATACTCTAGATTTAACTTGATAGCGAGCTGCTAAGCTTGCTACCAATTCGCGATAATCACGATGACCTCGATCTAAGGGATGATGCTTGAATACGAGCATCTGCTTTGTGTCAGCATGGTCTGCAAAGCTTACAATGACCTCGTCTATAAACTGCACGACATCACGATAACCACTATGATGAGTGATTTGCGAGTCATTATGCACTTGCAAGCTGACCAAAAAATAGTTGTTATCTACTTGAGTGACGAGATGGTTTTGTAGTTTTTTATCTGGTAGATATCCGCGCAATTTACGCCAAGGCGCTTTTAACCATGCGATTGCTTCTTGCCATGCAGTCATTCCGCGATAGTGTGAATAGTGCGGATAACGCGACTTGTATAGACGAGTAACGACATAATAAACGATAGCAGCAACACTTAATCGATAAAAGCGATTGTGCGTATATAACGGTTTATCATTGGCTTTTTTGAGCGCTTTAATATCAGCAATGTTTAAGCGTGAGTAACCATTGATACCATGCTCTTGTAAGGTAATATAATCGGGGCGTAAGTAACCTTCTTCAAAGACAAAAAAGGATATGCCTAGCTTCTCACTCAAGCAGGCAGCTTGCGTATGATGCGGGCGACAATCACCAAAGCAGACAATCGCATCAATGCTGTGCTCTTCAATAAAAGCTTGTAACCAAGAGGAAAACTGACCCAAAGTCCCCACATAATCATGAGCGTTGGGATGACGATAAAAAAACGCGTCACCAGCATTAAAGTTAATTTTACTTACTTGTATATCTTGAGTTTGCAAGAATGTTGCAAAACGGTTGAAAAACCCGCCCATCTTTCCTTGTAGCAGCAAGACGTGTCGATGAGTAAGCAATTGATGCATCGAAGCTGCCATAAGAGTATGTACCGTCGGTTAGAAAGTTAAAAAGTAGCGATAAACAGATAAAGCAATCATGTAATAACTGCTAAATTGTACACAAATTATACCGAAAAAAACATAATTGTCGTAATAGTTTTATTTTAGGCTTACTGGTTTTTTTGATGTAGATGCTGTTGCCATTGATGACGCTGTTGCATAAAGCGCGTAGCAGTATGGCGTTTAAACTGATTAGTGAGCTTTGATAACGTAGATAACTTTACTGGTAAAATAGTGTTTGTTTGAGCCACACTGTCATATGATTTATTTTGAGACACTTGTTGATTTTGGTGCTTAGCAGGATATAAGTAATCAACCACTTGCTCTACTTGTGCAAGTCCGTAACCCTCAGGTAAGCGATATAGTGGATATCGTATGAGTGCGCAGTACAGTAGTTGTTCAAGCGATAATTCTGTATCCCGCTTTCGCCTCTGTAGATAATTCGCTTTTGGTGATAACTGCGCATCTATATCGGTCGTCAAGCCCCACCCTGCATAAAACGGCAAACCGTAACAAGTCACTTTTAGCCCCCGCAACAGTGCTTCAAAGCCAGTCAATGAGCTAATCGTATGTACCTCATCGACGCACTCTAAACAATCAGGCATCGCTGTATCATAGGCAACTGCTTGTACTTTTGCTAAGCATTCCTTGTCAACTTTGCCTGCTCGTAGACCAGCTTCTACATCTGGATGCAGTTTATAAATTAGATAGGCATCAGGATTGTCTTGTCTGACACGCTCAATCAGACCTCGATTGGTCTTAATAGTCGAGCCGCAATACTGCACTGACAGATCATCTTCTACTTGCCCAATGATAAGGAGACGTGGTTTACCAGATACCTTTGCATCCTGCATCCATTGCATTTTTTGATCAATAATGCTGGTTTTATCAGTAGCATTAACTTCAGCACTAACTTCCGTACCAACGTTATATTTGCTTACTCGCTGAGTCAGTAGTTTGGTTTGCAGCCTTTGTACTCGTGCATGTTGCTGTGGTGTCAAGGTATCACAGTTGCGTAATAAGGTTTCTAAATCTGAGGGCTGAGTGGCATCATAATAAATACCTTGTTTGTCTATTACTACCGATAACGGTGCGAGTAATGTTGCACCCAGACCATTTGAGCGAATAAAACCATCTTCCATACAATAAATAGCTGGCATATCTGATCTTGGCGGTTTTGTAAGTTTACTCTGTAGTCGTTTATGGACTTGTTGACGTTTAGCTAAGCCCCATACCAATAAAGGCTGGTTATAATCAACTTTAAAATGATCTGGATGTAGCAAGTTTTTTAGACGCGGTTTTGGTTTGACAAACAATGTCGTACGCGGCAGATTGGTAAAGGCTTTAACGAAAGGCAGTTTCCAACGGCTAAACTCATATACCGTCAAATTACCTTCAAGACGCGATTGCCAATGGCGATTGGTTACCAACCAAGTAATCGCCGTATCAATATCACATGCCTGCCTCGTGGCTGGATCGACATAGCGACTATAATCAATATAGGCACTATAAAATAACGTCTCTAACGTTGCTGTTGAGGTTTGGCGGCGCTTTTTAACTGCTTTTAGCAATCGTTTTGGTGCGCCGCTGTCATCAGTGAGCCCCCAACCGCTATACCAATTCACCCCAAAGCAATGTACAGCCTTGCCTAGCATTAACCCCTCAAACCCCATATGCGAGCTGACTGTATAGACATGATCTACCTGTACCAGTAGCGCAATTGGATTGAGTGCTTGCGTTAATAGACGAACATTTTTAGGTAGCTTGAGACGGGTCAGGTAACCTGACTTGGCCGCAGGATGCGCTTTAATCCATATATAGGCATCAGGATGATTGCGACAGGCAGTCCTTAGCATACGTTTAAACTGACCCTTACTTGCACCAGCGCCTTTGATAGAAGCATCGCCAGCGACTTGATCAATTAAGAGTACATGCGACTTTACCGAGTCTTCTTTTAGATTGGTGTTTTCTTCAGTAACCAATTTGTCTAATGAGGGACAAGTAATCACAGCATTATATTTACTCAACTGTTTATCGCAAATATATGTCATTAACTGGCGAGCATGGACTTTATTTAAAATATTACTATCAGAGTTAGCGTATTCTTTAGCGCATGCAACGATTAATTGCTCAAGGCGTGAGCTTTGCGTTAAATCGAAGTAGATACCGATGTCATCAACAACCACGCTCAGTCCATGACGACTACTAATACCAGAATCTAGAGAGCGTAAAAAGCCATCCTCAATACTTAAAGTTGTTAGTTGTTGACGATTAGCAATCTTTTTGGCTCGTCGATAGCTTTTTTTGTGCCCCCAACCGATAAAGGCGCCGGGCGTTTGAATGGTCGAATTAAAACGCTGCTGCACGCTTGACCATGGATACCAGCGCTGAACATCAGCTTGTAATATTTGAGATAACAGTACATTGTTACGACGCATGCCTTTGCCAATGACTGCCAAATTATTGGGCAATCGACGTTGAGTTGATAACAAACGTAGCGCATTATTAGAGGGAGAAGTTAAGGTCATCTTGCCTTCATGTGCCACGCTTTTTGCCATCTCTAATATCCTTGTCAACTATTTATGTCTTAACTTATATATCAAGCATTATATAGTTATAAGTCTAAAATAACTTTAGCCGCGACTGCCAATTGATAAACAATTTGTGATATTCCGCGGGTAATTTCGACGCGCTTGGTTTTGACCTTTGGTAAGACCATAATCTCATCACCCTGCTGGATACGATAAGCGGTATTGACCACTTCGTTCGCGCCATTTTGATGAATCACTAAGATTTCTTTAGTATCCGCATTGTCTCCAAAACCACCTGAATTGGCAATATAATCACCAGCGGTAAAGTCCGGATTAAAGGTGAGCGCGCCTTGTGAACGTACTTGACCATTAACAGTAATCACTGATGTTTGCGCAGGTATTTCAATGACATCGCCTTGCTGAAGGATGATATCCTGCCAAGAGTTTGGTACAACTACTATCTGACCGTCAGGTCTCACAGTACGTGCCTTGGCCACAAACTGCTTGACCAAATTGGCATCGTCTTGGCGTAGCGCTGCCTCCTCACGCGTCGTTGATTGAGTGGCAAGCGTTAATTCTTCTAAGCGATCAAGTGACTCATTAATCATGCGTTTTTGCTGTTCGGCCACCGACTCACGGTAAATAGTCAAGTGCGTAAGCTTCGCTAATGGACTTGGTTGTAACTGCGGAATGATATCTTTTAGACGAGCGCCATAAGGTACGACCATAGCGCCATTACCAGTATGAGCACCTTTTACTTGTACCGCGATAGTGCCTGCATAGCGGTCTGAGGTAACGACCATTTGATCACCATTATAGACAGGTACATTTTGTGCGTCGGCAAGCGAGTAATATTCTGCCGTTTGTGCGCGTCCTGCACTGCGAGTGATGCTGACGTTGGTTGCATTGGCAGCTGGGTTCGCAACTTGTAATACGTCACCAATGGTCAAGTCATTGACATCAAATTCAAAAGTATATTCGTTCTGAACCTGTCCGCTCACAGCGAAAGTTTTTTTCTGCGGCGCAGCCGTGATCACATCCCCATCGCGAAAAGAAAACGGTTGCAGCTTACCTGCTAATAAAAAATCATATAAATTGACTTGCTGTAATAGCTGACCATTACGTTTGATTTGAATATCAATATAACTACCGCGTGTAGGATCAATACCGCCTGCCCGATCTAAATATGAGAGCACTGAGTCCGCTGCAAGCCCGCCATAATAACCTGGTTGTTTAACAAAGCCTGTGACAAACACTTTAACAGGCTGGGCTTGCTCTAATGAAGCATAAACACCGACGTTTGAGCGATAAATACGGTTGACAGCACTTTTGACGACGTTCTGTAGGTTGCCATTTTGTACACCAGATACCCGTACTGGACCCACGTTGGGTAGGAATATATTGCCTTGCGGATCAACAGTCATAGTCGATGCAAACTGATAAGCACCCCACATACGTACTTGTACATTATCACCAGGATTGATGACGTAGCTGTCATTAAAGGTAGAGCCTGATGTGGTAGAAAACGCACCGCGAAACAATTGCTCACCGAACATCAGATCTTGCGTATTGATGTCTTGATAAGGACGCGTGGTATTAATGACTGATTGACTTGGTAAACTGGCGGCATTGACTGCCTCTTGCGTCGTAGCCTGACCAGGAACACCGCCTGCGAATGCTTGAGTCGAGACATTGATATTATTACGGTTTTGATCTTGACTAGTATTATTGGCACTGGTCCCAAAGCTAGACCCCGCTATTTGATCCGCATAACTGGTTGCGGCCAATGCTGGAAGACTAGTAGCAGCCATCGTTAAACTGATCACTTTAATCATCATCACGATTGGGCGTGGTTTCATGTTCATGAGCGGTATTCCTTTGCTGATCTGTCGATCATTGCTGATATCTGCTTATACAAGCCAAGTTTATCAAATCGTTTACGGTTATTAAGTATTTTAAGCTTCTAACAACTTGTAGTACTAATAACCAGTTGTTTCTTTTTAACCACCAATGCCAAACTAGCTACGATGATCACGTATGACTGCCATGACTAACCGCACAAAGCCGTAAAGCATCAGTAATAATGCCAGTGATGTCCAGATAATGTAAGCACGGCGCGGATATAACGCATCTTCAGCCTCGTAAGGGGCGGAGATGACGATCAGGTTTTTCATCTTTTTAAAAGCTTCTAAACGTGCTTTTTCAAGCGATGATAGCGATAGCTTATAAAGTTCGGTCGCAAAATCGACGTCTGCTTTAATCGTCTCAAACTGTACTGCTTGACGATTTAGTTTGGTCGTACTTGGCGAGGTCAGCTTAGTTTGTTCTTGACTGATTTGTTCCTCTACCGCTCTAATCTGACTTCTTAATGACACCACTTGCGGAGCGTCAGGATTCAAGTAGCTAAGCAACTGCCGCTCTTCGGTGCGTAGTGAGCTTAACTGCGCTTGTAAACTACCAATCAGTTGATTCACTATCTGCGCATTGGCTTGCGGATCGTAGATCTCGTTAGTATTTTGATAAGTGAGTAGCTGCTCTTTGGCTTCATTTAAGCGATCTTGTGACTCCTCCAGTTGGGTTTCGGCAAACACCAGCTGATCGCGCGCGACTTCTTGCGAGATACGGTTGACGAACTGCTCAGACTCACCCAAAATGGCTTTATTGAGCTCATGAGCATAATCAGAATCAAAAGCTTCTGTCGAGACACTAAGTATGTAACTTTGTTCATCTAGGTCAATATGAACGCGCTTTTTGAAGTACTCAAGCAATTCTTCTTGTGACGCTTCAGGGTCTATCTCATAGATAGGGTCTGAGCCATCGACATAATAAGCTTCCCGAAATTGAAACTTATTATCAAGACGTTTGATCATGTCATTGGACAAGATATACTCGGTCAGATAAGTAGCATCTTCTTTACTTGTGCTATTAACACCAAGCAGCGCTGACAAACCACCGCCAGAAGGTACGCTTGCATCGCTAACTTGCTTGACCACTACGTCAGCTGTGGAGATAAATCGCGGATGTGCAAGCGTCATGACATAAAAAATCACCAGCACCCAAGGCAGGATTACCAAGCCGATAAACAGCGAGAAGTTAACTATCTTACTTTTTTGATTTGTGTACATGCTTTTCATAAACTTCAATCGCTTCTTTTGTATCTTCAAATACGTGGGCTGTTTGATCCATTAACACAATACCCATATCGCAGTTACGCTCAATATCTTTGATATTATGTGACACTATTAAAAACCCTGCTTGTGCTCGGCGAGCTGCTAATATAGCTTCGCTACGCCTACGAAAAGCAGCATCACCAACCGCGCCCGCTTCATCGAGCATGTAATAATCAAAATCAAAAGCTAGACTTAAACCAAAAGTTAGGCGTGACTTCATCCCTGATGAGTAGCTTTTGACTGGCATATCAAAATAGTTACCGATATCAGCAAACTCTTCGACAAAGCGAATCTTTTCATCGATGTATGGACCACTTGAATATAAACGACAGACAAAACGGACGTTTTGACGTCCAGTCAAACTGCCTTGGAAGCCACCTGCGACGCCGACTGGCCATGAAATCGTTGAGTCAGTAATAATCTCACCGTGATCAGGCTCATCAAGACCGCAAATAATACGCAATAGCGTCGATTTACCAGCGCCATTACGACCAAGCAGCCCGACGTTTTGCTTGTCAGCGATGGTCAGATTTAAATCTTTAAACAAATAGTGCCGACCTTTCTTGGTCATAAATGACTTAGAGATATTTTTGACTTCAATCATCTACTCACCCTTTCATCTAACTATTTACTAAAAGCTAAGAGCACTATATTTAACGAGAACGAATCATGTCACGTTCCGCATATTTATAAAGCAGTAACCCTAAGAAATTTACCACAAACATCCACTTCAAGAAGTACCATATATCAATGTGATAAGCGGGATAATTGGGGGCAAAGGCATGTCTTATCAGCTCAATATTGTGAATAAAAGGATTGTATAGCAAATAACTAAAATAAGGTTCAGGAATGATATGAATGGGGTAAATAATACCAGAGGCAAAATACAGTATAGTGAAAAATATAGTAATTACCTTACTAATTTCACCACCATAGAAGCCTACTACCATCATAATCAGCGCTACACCAAAACTAAATATAAATAGCGTTATCCAGCAAAATAAAACCACATGCAAATGCTCTAAACTTGCATAAATATTAAAAAAGGCCAAACCCAATAATAATAATATAGAAGTGAAAAAATAAATAACCAGCTCTAAAAACGAGCGCGCGATGATCACATCAATATGTTTAATTGAGCGATACATTAGCAGGCCTTTATTCGCATCAACAGCCCCTAATGCCCTTGTAGCTATTCTTTGAAACATGCGAAAAGGTACCATCCCTGCTACCAAAAACAGGGAATAATCCATTCCTGGAACCAAACGCTCACGAATCGCTCCAAAGATTACTAAAAATATCAATACTTGAAAAAGAACTTCCAATGGCGCCCACAGGTAGCCCAAACGATAACCACCAAAGCGCGTTTGTAGCTCACGCATTAGTAAAGCATGAAAGGCGGCGCCCATGACTTTAAGGCCACTGCGATGCTTAATAGGACGATAAGGAGGCAATTGTACAGACATAGCGTTACAGGACTTCACCAAAAACAGCCCCTATGATAAGTAAGAGGGACATAAGTTACAAGAAATAATCTGTGAGTAGGTAGATAAAGCTATGATTTAGCAAGAAATTGGCAAGTAAATAGCAGTAGTAATGATTGTTTATTGAGCTTGTATCATTAATACAGACACTGTCTAACGACTTATTTTAGACAAAAAAAAACCAACCACAAAGGATTGGATTTATTCATACTACGCATTACTGCTATATAGATGGTGGCGATGGAGAGACTTGAACTCTCGACCTCACGATTATGAGTCGTGCGCTCTAACCAGCTGAGCTACATCGCCATTTAAGGCTCGGTATAATACCGATAGAGGTGGATATCGTCAACCCCTAATTGGCTTTTTTTGCAAAAAATCTAAATTTAATTCAAATTAGTTGTAAATATTAGAGCATAAACAATAAAAAAGGTTTGGTAAACCGATAAGCCGGGTTCTGTCGTGGACGATCATTCCTCTAGGCGTATCATCGCTGATACGCTCAAGCAACCTACCCGCATCGAACGCGGGCCGCGCCATGTCGATGCCTATTTGGTCTTGCTACGCGTGGAGTTTACCATGCCGTGAGATGTTGCCACCCACGCGGTGCGCTCTTACCGCACCCTTTCACCCTTACCTCACGTGCTGACGCGAGGCGGTCTGCTCTCTGCTGCACTGGTCGTCGGGTTACCCCGCCCAGCCGTTAGCTGGCACGCTGCCCTATGTAGCCCGGACTTTCCTCCCCTGCAAGTCTGTTAAACAGTATGCAGCGGCGATCGCCTAGTCTACCAAGGGCGCTAGTATAGCAAACCAAAGGATTATCTGGAAATATCTTTTGTGTTTAATTTTAACTCATCGAGCAGTAGACTTTAGCAGTCTCAGACAAAGTCGTTTGGCAGGTAAAAATCTGGCAAGGCTCTAGGTTGCTCAGCCTTTATATATGGCAACTTAAGCCAATGCGTAGCTGGGTAGTACTGCTGTAGGTATTTTCTCAAAAAATCAATCGTGCTATTAGCAATCTCAGCATCCGTCTGAGCAGCATTATCATGAATGGGGTTATAAATCACACTATGCACAGACAAACCGCGCTGAGTAATAGCTTCAAGGCTAAGCAGCGTGTGATTGATACTGCCAAGACGACCAGAAGTTACCAATATAATAGGATAGTCTTGAGTAGCAATATAATCTAAGATTAATAATTGCTCTGTAATAGGTACGAGCAAACCACCTGCGCCTTCTAGCAGCACCACGTCATAGTTTACTTGCAATTGCCGCGTCGCGTGAGTGATGACATCAGGGTCTAAAACTGCGTTAGCAAGTTTTACCGCCAGATGCGGTGAGGCAGGCTTGTGATAACGATAAGGACAGGTTGTAAAATCCAAATCATAAGACTGTAGAGGAATACCCATTAACCTACGATGAGTGATAATGTCATCAGCAACTTCCATCTCGCCCGTTTTTGGATTTATGGACACGCCCGTTTGCACCAGCTTTTGAGTGATGACGTTGACGCCTTGTTGCATCAATGCGTTAGCAATTATTCCAGTCGCGTAAGTTTTGCCAATGTCGGTATCGATACCGGATATAAATAGGACGCTCATATTGAAGCTCTATTGGTGACAGAAACCTGATTCAAATAAGAAGTGACAACGGTTAGTAGCGCTTGGCACAATGTCACTAGCTCATCGTCAGTAATGACATAAGGCGGCATAATATAGACCAATTTTCCAAAAGGTCTGACCCAAATACCATTGTTGATCAACAACGCTTGAAAAACTGGCATATCAACGGCTATCTCTAGCTCTATTACGGCAACTGCTCCCAAACACCTCACTTCTTTCACACCATTTAATGCCATAGCAGGCGCAAGCTGCTGCTGCATCACAGCTTGCATATTCGCCGTACGCGCCTCGATATCATAAGACATGATTAAATCAATCGACGCACAAGCGACCGCGCATGCCAGCGGATTACCCATAAAGGTCGGCCCATGCATCAGCGCTGGATAATCGCTATGATGGATGGTATCCGCAATTTGTCTTGTACATAAAGTGGCGGCAAACGTCATGTAACCGCCCGTAAGCGCCTTGCCAATAGTCATAATGTCAGGGCTAATATCGGCATGCTCACACGCAAACAGCTTGCCGCTGCGTCCAAAACCAGTAGCTATCTCATCGGCAATCAGCACCACATCATAATCATTACATAGCTTACGTAACAATTGCAGATACTCAGAGCTATAAAAACGCATACCACCTGCACCTTGAATAATAGGCTCAATGATAAATCCTGCTAACTGCGAACCGTACTCACTAAAAAACCTAGTTAATTCATCGTGCTCAGACTGAGTTAAACGGCGCTCAAAGCCTAATGGGGGCGCTGACACGAAGTGCTGCATCGGAAGCTGCTTGCCGTACAAGCTATGCATCCCATTAACAGGGTCACAGACACTCATGGCATGCCATGTGTCTCCGTAATAACCAGAACGTGTAGAAGCAAATTGTCGTTTGGTTGAGCGTTTGGCTGCGATTTGATATTGCAGCGCCATTTTAAGAGCCACTTCTACTGCAATACTACCGCTATCGGCATAAAAAATAGCATCTAGGCCTTTTGGTACGATAGAGAGCAGCTTTTGACCCAAATCTATCGCTGGCTGATGCGTCAGGCCGCCAAACATCACATGCGCCATTTTGCCTAGCTGCTTTGTAATAGCCGTATTTAGATCGGGGTGATTATAACCATGTACGCTCGCCCACCATGACGACATGCCATCGATAAGGCGCGTACCATCTTCGGTGACGATGTAGATACCCTCTGCATAGTCAATAACGATATTAGGATAAGTGGGCGGTAGGCTGGCGTAAGGATGCCACAGGTGGTTTTGATCAAAATCGCTAGTAGCAGGTTTCGTCATAGCACACTCTTAAACATCAAACGTGGGGCAAATTGAATATCCATATTCGTCATATTATTCCTAGTTTTTAGCACTTCCATATAGATAGTGAACTCAATTTAAAATAGGTAAAGTGCGACTGGGATGAATTTTTCGTAGCCTCTGTGATAGCAGCAAGCAAGGGAAATTTATACCAGTCGCATACAACTATTAACGTAACGATTTTATTTTGAGCTGAGTATTTATCAATAGCATAATCTACAACGCATCACTGACCAGTGATACGTTTATATTTAGCCAATAAATCATTTTCGGTCTCAAGGTGGTTTGGATCCTTAGGAATACAGTCCACAGGACAGATGACCACACATTGCGGCTCATCAAAATGACCGACACATTCAGTACATAGATCGGGGTCAATGACATAAATATCTTCCCCTTCTGAGATGGCCTCATTTGGGCAAGCTGGCTCGCATACGTCACAGTTAATACATTCGTCAGTGATTAATAAAGCCATAAACTGCTCCTATTAAATAAGTAGGGCTATGAGCCAAGTTTGTTAATAAAAGCTTGTGAGACGCACTTGGGTACAAATTTACTCACATCACCATCAAGCTTGGCAATCTCACGAATCATCGTCGATGAGATAAATGAATAATGCTGAGATGGGGTCAAAAACACTGCTTCAAAGCGCTCATCAAGCTCACGGTTCATATTGGCGAGCTGAAACTCATACTCAAAATCTGACATGGCGCGCAGGCCTCGTAATACCGCGGTAGCATTTTTTTCACGCATAAAATCTACCAGCAGCCCTTCAAAGCCCACCACCGATACTTGCGGTAAGTCAGCAAATACCGTCTCTACCAAGCCAACACGCTCCTCAAAGCTGAACAACGGCTTTTTATGATGGCCTGAGGCAACAGCGATTACCACTTCATCAAACAACTTGGTCGCACGGGTGACCAAATCAACGTGGCCATTCGTAATAGGATCAAAAGTACCTGGGTATAAAATTTTGGTATGTAGCTTTGAAGACTTTGAAGATTCTAAAGATTTGGCAGCGTTCGAAAATTCCGACGCATTAGAATTTGGAAGGTTAGAATCTAAGTCATTAGAAGTAGTTGCTGAATTCATGGCAAGGCTAATTTATTGGTTAATAATAGCGCTTATGCTAACAAATTTTGGTTAAACATAATACTTATCTATGGTCAGTACTTAGTATAATTTTTAATCCAAATCTACTGAATATTGATAACGCATGACTACATTTGCCCTAACATTTTTAGTAGTAGCTTTGCTACAATAGACGGTTCGACTCATCCATCTTAGCATCACAAAAATATAATCCGTATTAGGGTTAGGATGAGGAATAGTTAGACAAGGACACGGTGTGTTGTAGTCCTTATGGAGAATTTATGTCAAAAAAATCAAGAAAACCTGACAATCAGATTTGCTCAAACAAAAAAGCGCGTCACGAGTATTTCATAGAAGAGACGTTCGAGGCAGGATTGTCCTTACAAGGCTGGGAAGTCAAAGCCATCCGCGCTGGTAAAATGTCCATTACCGAAGCTTATATCACTTTTCGTAACGGTGAAGCGTTCTTGTTTGGGGCACATATTCAGCCACTATTATCAAGCTCAACGCATGTCAGCCCTGATAGTATCCGTACGCGTAAGCTGCTGCTCAATCGCCGTGAGATTGATAAACTCTACGGCGCGGTCAATCAAAAAGGCTATGCTTGCGTGCCGTTATCATGCTACTGGAAGCGCTCTATGGTGAAATGCCAGATCGCCCTTGCCGTTGGTAAAAAGCAACACGATAAACGCAAAACCTTAAAAGACCGTGATTGGGAACGTGATAAGCAGCGCGGCTTTAAACAGCATTTGGATTAATACCCTAACTAAATTTACTTTACGGTATTAGCCTTCAAAAAAAGGACGATTCAACTTTAAGCTGTGTTGTCCTTTTTTCGTTCTAGGTATAAATATAATTTCACAAAAGCAATCTACTTATACTGACAACTATTTAGGCGGTTTTAGTGGTTAGCGTTACTTTTGTTTCTCGATTTGCCTTACGTAACTGACGGACGCCATGAATAATCAAAAACCCTATCCCTAACCAAATCAATCCGTAGCTGTATATCATCGCTGACTCAAATGGGTTGCCAAGTACCGTGATAGCTAAGATAAATAATAGCGCAGGCTCGATATAACTCATCATGCCATAGACATTGACTGGTAGCATTTGGCTAGCATCGACGTTGGTTTTCATTGCCAACACGCTAAGTACGCCTAATCCTATAAGCATCATAATAAAAAACCCAGAACCGCTAACGAGCATCAAACTGGTCGGTGCAACGAAGAATAAGTAAGCCATTGCAAATGGTGCAAAGAGAGTCAAGTCAACCAATAATCCAGTGATTGCGCCAATACCTTGCAGACGGCGAATGATATAGTACAGCGGATACGTACCACAAACCCACAAGGTCGCCCAAGACACGCTTTGGTGCGCACAATTTCACTGCCCACACCTAAGGCAGCAAAAGCAACAGCCAACCATTGTAAGCGGCTTAATTTTTCGCCAAACAAAACGCAACCGAACACCACCATCATGAGGGGAAATAAAAAATACCCCATCGCGGTTTGGACGCCTTGACCGTTGACTGGTGCCCACATAAACAGCCAAAATTGACTAAGAAATATTGGTGTCGGCAATAGCAACCATGCCCATTGTTTAACAGAGCGCAAGCTTTTTAACTTTTCAACATGCCTCCCCAAACGGCCGCTAACCATGAGATACCCTACCAAAGCCGTCCACATCGCTAACATCCGCCAGATAAATACTTGCGTACCTGATAACGGTGCCAAAAAACTGCTGTACGCATAAAGCACACCGAATAAAAGATTTGATAATACAGCCAGTGCTACGCCCATTATTAATGTACGTTGCTGTACGCTGCCCGCTGTCCACATTGCAGGTAACGGCATGCGCGCAACAGTAGTTGCGAATGTATTAACAAAGACAGTCGATAGCGTTGAGATAGTCATAAACAGCACCATAAGTTTGAATAAACGTTAGAGAAATTAGCTTTTATTTTGTATGGAACAAGCTTTATCGATATGGTTTATTCTACTAAGATGTAAAGAGATATTATCTCTATATGGATATCATTTTGAATTTTTTTATCATATGTACGGTAATAAAATAAATTATCTATCAATAATTAGTTTATAGTGATAATAATTACTATAGGATTCTATAAATGAGCGAAACTTTAGATGATATTGATAAAGCCATTTTGAATTTATTACAAGATGATGCAACGCTGCCATTAAAAACAATCGCAGAACGCGTTCATGTGTCTATCGCTACGGCCCAGCGACGTATTCAATCACTCACCAATAATGGTGTCATTACCAAACAAGTCGCTATCGTCGATCCCAATAAAGTCGGTTACGGGCTTACCGCAGTAGTAATGATAGAGATGGCGCGCTCTAATACATCTATGCAACATCGGTTTGAGCGCTTGATGCATGCACAATCTCAAGTCATGAGCTGCTATGAAGTGTCGGGCGATGCGGATTTTATGCTGATGGTCAATGCCAAAAACATGCAGGATTATCATCAATTCACCACAGGTTTGCTCACTTATGAAAACAACGTGCGCAACTTTAAAAGCCAGTTTGTGATGAACTTTACGAAGAGTGGGACGAAAATTTTGTTGGATTAGCTGCAGATAAGCTGTTGTATTGTCGATACATTTAGCGGACTTATCGTTATTAACCACTTATAAATGGTAAATACTGGAATATTATCTCACGCTATCAATAACTTATCGCTACCTGAGGGTAATTCATGTTAAAATGAGCGGTTTTTAAAGGCACAGAAAACCTGTCCGTCTGCCTTTAAATCCTCTTTATGCTCTACAGCCAAACTCTTAGCTAATAGGTCCGCCCATGTCTGCCGATACCATCGCCCGCACCGCCTTTAAACAAGGCGTCAAACCGCTTTACGACTATGATAAACATTGGGCAAGCTGCTATGAGCCCGCTCCTTACTTGCCGATGACGCGTGCTGAGATGGATGCGCTCGGTTGGGATGCTTGTGATGTCATTATCATCTCAGGTGATGCTTATGTCGATCATCCAAGCTTTGGCATGGCAATTATTGGTCGTCTATTAGAGTCGCAAGGCTTTCGTGTCGGTATCATTGCCCAGCCTGATTGGAAGAGTAAAGACGCTTTTATGGAGCTTGGCAAGCCCGTCTACGCTTACGGCGTCACCGCGGGCAATATGGATAGCATGATTAACCGCTACACCGCTGATCGCAAGATTCGTAGTGATGACGCTTACTCACCAGGAAACGTCGCCAATAAACGCCCTGACCGCGCGGCTATTGTCTATAGTCAGCGCTGCCGTGAAGCTTATCCTGATGTGCCGATTATCTTAGGTGGTATTGAAGGCAGTCTGCGCCGTATTGCTCATTATGACTATTGGTCAGATAAGGTGCGCCGTAGTATCCTCCTCGACTCTCGCGCTGACGTTTTATTGTATGGTAACGCTGAGCGGGCCATCGTCGATGTGGTACATGGTCTCTCAAAAGGCTATACGTTTGAGCAAATGAGCAAGCTACGTGGTACAGCTTATTTGCTGTCGCCTAGCCGTCGCCATTGGCAAGCGGATATGACTGAAGTGGCAAGCAACGATGTCGATACCGTCGGCCGTGTCGATCCCATTATCAATCCGTATGTGATGACCGAAGACGTTGATAGCTGTAAAATCGAGCAAGAAAAGCCTAGCGATTCGCCAGTTGGGCAAGCCATGACAGGAATGTCTGCCCAATATGCTGGCTTCGTCGCAGAGCCAGTTACCAATAAAGTTATTAACGCTGATCAAGTCGATGAAGATACTCAAGTGGTGCAGCTGCGAGGGTTCGACAACGTCAAAGAAAAGCCTAAGACTGCGCGTAAATATAAACTTAAATTACCTGCTCGTGAAAAGACTGTCATTCGCCTACCTGATTATGAGCAAGTCAAGTCTGATCCTGTTCTTTATGCTCACGCCAGCCGTATCCTGCATTTAGAGACCAATCCAGGTAATGCTCGTGCGCTGGTGCAGCGTCATGGTAGTGGCGGCGGCAACTCGCACACTGCTATCGATGTATGGCTCAATCCACCACCGATTCCACTCTCAACTGAAGAGATGGATTATGTGTTTGATCTGCCCTATGCACGCTTGCCGCATCCAAGCTATGGCGATGCGCGCATTCCTGCTTATGACATGATTAAGTTTTCGGTCAATATCATGCGTGGCTGCTTTGGTGGTTGTACGTTTTGCTCTATCACTGAGCACGAAGGACGTATCATCCAAAACCGCTCAGAAGACTCTATCTTACGTGAAGTCGAAGCCATCCGTGATACTGCGCCAAACTTTACTGGGGTGATATCTGACCTTGGTGGTCCAACTGCCAATATGTATCGCCTAAACTGTAAAGATGAAACCATTGAGAAAAATTGCCGTAAGCCGTCTTGTGTCTATCCTGATGTCTGTGAAAACCTGCTTACTGATCACAGTAATTTGACTCAGCTATACCGTAAAGCCCGTGATATCAAAGGCGTCAAAAAGATTCTTATCGCTTCTGGTTTGCGCTATGACTTGGCAGTAAAAGATCCTGAATATGTCAAAGAGTTGGTCAGTCATCATGTCGGTGGGTATCTCAAAATCGCACCAGAGCATTCTGAAGAAGGCGTGCTATCGAAGATGATGAAGCCTGGTATGGGCAGTTATGACGCATTTAAAGCGATGTTTGAGCAGTTCAGTCAGGAAGCGGGCAAAGAGCAGTATTTAATTCCTTACTTTATTGCCGCACATCCAGGCACCAAAGATGAAGACATGATGAATCTTGCGCTATGGCTTAAACGCAACGATTACCGCGCTGACCAAGTACAAGCGTTTTACCCAAGTCCAATGGCGACGGCAACCACCATGTACCACACGCATAAAGACCCGCTACATAAGATCAGCCGTAGTGAAGGTGATATGGATATCGTCAAGTCTGGCAAGCAGCGTAAATTGCACAAAGCGTTCTTGCGCTTCCATGACCCGAAAAACTGGGTACTGTTGCGTAAAGCATTACAAGATATGGGACGTAGTGACTTGATTGGTAAAAACCGTGGCTGCTTAATTCCGCCATTTAATGCCAGTTTGGAAGGTCGCGATGCCGCACAAGACAGCTATCAATCAGCGCGCAAAAAGAACAGCCGCCTTGGTAATGACTCAGTGAAGCGTAGCAATGGCTCAACCAACAACACTTCAGCAAAGAAGTCAGCGAAGAAAAATACAAAACGAGTGAGCAAAGGTAACTTCCAAACGCAGCATACTGGTTTACCGCCGCGTAAAACCAAGTAGCGTTAATAAGTCGTATTAAATAGTACAAATGATAGGCTAAACCTTATCAGTCTATAGAAGTAAGACAATAAAAGCGTACATCAGCTCCCAAGCCGATGTGCGCTTTTTATTTAAACTGGTTTATTGAGCCTGATAATTATCGATATAATCAATTCACTCTAAAAATGTCGCAGCGCGACTGATAAAGTTTTCTTGCTTGCCGTGCTTACGCACACAGAGGCTGCAAAAATCACACAGAGGCTGCAAAAATCACTATCAGTCGCGCATTCAGATAAAATATATGCCACTTTAATTTAGAGTTTTTTAGGTTCTCTAAATTATGAATTACATTAGCCAGCGATTACGTAACGTGAATAACAGCTAACAAACAATTTCTAACAATCTATCGTCTCTATTTTCGCTAATATGTGCGTCATATGCTTAACGCATTGTTAAATACAAATAAATGATATGACTGGATGTTTTTGGAGAGAATTATGAAGACCCTAACTAAGATTGCCACTGCCCTACCTGCCCTTGCTTTACTTAGCGCTTGTGCGACTACCGCACCAACGCCTACCGCACCAAATACTCCAACAACGCCAAGTCCTACTACACCTGCTTCAGAAAGCGTAACTGATGCAGCCTATGATCGCATGGCGCCAGCGCCTTATACTTGTACTGATGACAGTCAAATTCTTGCCAAACAATCTATCAATAAAAAGCAAGTGATGCTAACTGCCACACTCCCTAAAGTAAACTGGTCAGAACAGCCAATTATCTTAAATGGCAGCGTAGAAGGTGATACCGCAAGCTATGTAAATGAGTCAAACCCAGAAGTTGTCTATGCATGGCATATGAAAGGCGATAAAGGTATCTTAGCTATGAAATGGGCTGATGGTAAAGAATACCAAGTAAACTGCCAGATCGGTAGATAATGGTTAAGGTTGAATCGTTAACCTTGCGCATTTGAACGATATAAAAACAAAATAAGAAACAGCAAACCGAGAGCAGTCATCGAAAGATGGCTGTTTTTTTATGCGTCTAGTCCATAAAACATATAGTCAGTTCGAAATAAAATTGATACGTTAATAGCGATGTGCTACTGGGGTAAATTTTTCTTGCGTGCTGTTCGCAAGCATGACAGAGGCTGCAAAAAATTTACCTCAGCAGCACCGTATCAGTTTTAAAGCGAACCAACTATACCTGTCTTGCCGATATTTCTGTAACAATCGCTCGTTTGCTGCATTTCGCTAGAGAAGCGCAGCGAAAGCTGGCAAAATAGCGCTTATATAAAAATTTATGACCAATAATAAAGAGGATACGTCGATGACGCAGCGTTTAATGAGTATGATGATAATCGCTACCGCTAGTATGTGGGCGCTAACAGGCTGCGATAATAGTGCTGATACGACTGACAGCGCTGATAAAGCTACCGAGCCAGCTGTCTCAACCTCAGACTCATCAACGCCAGACAAAACGATCGACTGGTCTTTGGTAGCGAGCGGTCAGGAGCCTGCTAACCTCGCCGATTACAACTATCCATTTGCACGCGATAGTCAAAATGTACGCGACTACGCCGAGTATTTCGATGTAGATAACGCCACGGCCCAGCATAACCTGACCGTGAGCATGGCAAGTAACGAAGCACTGTCAAAAGTGCTCGATCAAATCAGTGATAGCTATACTTCTCACGAGCTGACTGATGACAAGGATATGACGCTTATCATCCATACTACGCCTGACATCGCTGCCAGTAGTTATGATTATGTGCTGTCTGATGACTTCGCTAAAGGACTGGTGTTACCTATTGAGATTAAACCTGATGGTAAGAAAGGTAAAGTGAAGACGCATGGAGAGATGCCACCATAGAGAATTCAGCAGGGATGCTAATAATCCCCATCCGCTGTAAGTTTTACTGAAGCAGTTTTTTCATCTTGATGTCGAGAAAAGTACTTATGTATTTGACAGGCTGTTATAGAAGCTTAATAGTTTTCCAATATCAGAGGGTACGCAAAACGCACCCTCCCCGAAACTATTTACTAAAGCAAAGCACGAATAAGCATATAACTACCCATACCTACCATCATCACGTTTTCAGTTAATGAGATAGCCCCTAATGGCACATTACTATCTCCGCCCACGCAGGCACACTTTAGCTCTCGCTTATCAATATATACCGCTTTTATCACTGAGACGCCACCGATTAACCCAATCGTAAGTGCGACTATACCAGCTATAGGATTGAGCCAAGGTTGATCGGCAAGCATGGCAATCCCTGCAAAAGCTTCTAAAAACGGATATACATAACCATACCGCACTACCCGCCTTGCCAATAAATCATAGCCCAAGAATCCAGTCGTAAAGCTTTCTAAATCTTCAAGTTTTTTGATGGCCAGCACACACATAGATAAGGCGACAAACCACATCAAAGCTTGCATGGACAATACACTAACTGATAGAGCCCAGCATAATGCCAAACTCATTAAAGCGGTGACAGAGAATATCGCGATGATGGGCGCATAAGTAGTATCATCATCACTTGTGGCTTCGCTGTTACCTAAGAATACCTGTAGCTCTTCATTACCACCAACGCGCTTGCCTTCAATAAAGGTTTGCGGTGTGGTTTCAACACCCAAGGTATTTTTGACCAA
This sequence comes from Psychrobacter sp. ENNN9_III, assembly GCF_001462175.1. Lineage (NCBI taxonomy): Bacteria > Pseudomonadati > Pseudomonadota > Gammaproteobacteria > Moraxellales > Moraxellaceae > Psychrobacter > Psychrobacter sp. ENNN9_III. Next base: position 35 of record NZ_LNUO01000027.1, on the reverse strand, counting down.
GCTGTTTTGGTCTTGGTTGGTAATATGTCGATCGA
>NZ_LNUO01000026.1:0-37707 GCF_001462175.1 Psychrobacter sp. ENNN9_III | reverse complement strand
GACCAATTTTGTTAAGTTTTTTTATATTTGGTTTTAAATTAAATAGTTATCGAAGGGTTATGCTGTTTGTTGTTAATCGATGAATGACTGATAAAGATGATTTTAATATATAAAAGAGACTGGAAAGTACCGATTAGCAGCGTATGCTTTGTTTTATATTAAATACACTGCTAAGAAGAATAGAATAGTAGGGAGCACCCTACTCAAAAATGTACAAAGCGCTTATTCTTTTGCGATGAGTAAAGCAGCTGCAACTCTCTACTAAAGCGGAGGACGAAAGCTGTGCGCGAGGGACGAGCGCCGAGCTAAACCATTAAAGAAAGGCGACCTATGACCTGCATATTTGCTAACTGTTAAAGCAAGCAATGCTGAGGCCATGCTTTTAAATCTTTATCTTTTGCTCTTGCGCTAGGGACGAGCATGTTATTAAAGTATGACCTAACCAGCAAATCCCCTCTAAGGGATTTGCACTTGCGAACCTGAGGAGGAATAAGCAAAACACTGTTTTGCCCGACGCAAGACAAGAGCCATGCTCGCAGTTAGCAGTGCAATTTTTTAACGGTTCTCATCCCCAACCAACGCCAAAAACTCTTCTTCATCCACTATTTTCACACCCAATTTTTCCGCTTTGGTTAGCTTAGAGCCAGCTTTATCACCTGCCAGTAGCGCAGTGGTTTTTGCCGAGATACTACCCGAGACTTTCGCGCCCAATGCTTGCAATTTGGCCTTCGCTTCATCACGTGCCATGCTATCGAGCGCGCCTGTGATGACCCAAGTTTGCCCATCAAGCGGTAACCCTTCTGATGCCACTTGCTCGACCTTATCCCAATGTACGCCCGCCTCCATCAAGGCGGTGATGACTTCGATATTGTGTGGTGCGCGGAAGAACTCATGGATAAGCTCAGCGGTGATAGCGCCCACATCAGGTGTTTGTAGTAGCGTATCAATATCTGCTGCCATTAGGCTATCAAGATCGCCAAATTGCTGGGCAAGGTTTTGTGCAGTGCCTTCACCCACACCGCGAATACCAAGTGCGTAGATAAAGCGTGGCAAGGTGGTCTTTTTGCTGGCTTCGATAGCACTGATGATGTTTTGTACCGATTTCTCACCCAGTTTTTCATAAGTAATGAGATCGTCTCGATGATTATGCAAGTTATAAATATCGGCGACAGTTTTGATAAGTCCATGCTCAAAAAAGCTAATGAGCCAGCTTGCGCCTAGACCATCAATATCCATCGCTCGACGCGAGACAAAGTGAATGAGTGCCTCGGTCTGCTGCGCGGGACAGAACAGTCCGCCAGTACAACGCGCCAACGCTTCATCTTCGGGTAGCACCACAGGCGAGTCGCAGACAGGCAGGTAGAGGGCAGCTTAACGGGCTCAGAGTCTTCTGGACGCTGATCGTGCCAGACGCGCGTGACTTTGGGAATCACATCGCCTGCCCGATGTACGCTGACCATATCGCCTGCACGCACGTCCAAACGCTGAATCTCACCAAAGTTATGCAAAGTGACATTGCTGACAGTGACGCCGCCGACTTTGACGGGTTCGAGCTTGCCGACAGGGGTGATTTGTCCGGTACGTCCGACTTGCCATTCAATAGCGTGTAAGCGTGTCATAACGGTCTGGGCAGGGAATTTATAAGCGGTTGCCCAGCGCGGCTCACGGGACAAAAAACCAAGCTGCTGCTGCAATGCCAAGCTATTGACCTTAATCACTGTGCCATCAATTTCAAACGGTAACTCATCACGCGTTTCAATCACCGATTCATAGTAGGCTTGCGCTTCGCGTGGATTCTGTACCACCTCGACCGCACTGACCGTAAAGCCAATGTCTTTTAGCCATGCTAACGCTGCTGATTGGGTGTTGATATTTTCAGGTAGACCTTGATTAACTGAATAACAATAAAATGCAAGCGGACGACTGGCGGCAATAGCTGGATCAAGTTGTCTTAAGCTACCAGCGGCGGCATTGCGCGGATTGGCAAAAGTTTTACCATCGTTCTCTTCTGCTAGACGGTTGAGTCGTTCAAAGCCTGCCTTGGGCATTAGCACCTCTCCGCGTACTTCTAATAGCTCAATATCAGCGGCATCAGCTAACCATAATGGTAGGTTTCGGATGGTCTTGGCGTTTTGGGTGATGTCCTCGCCTGTCTGTCCATCGCCGCGCGTCACCGCTTGGACAAACTTGCCGTACGCATACTTTAGCGAGACTGCTAAGCCATCAAGTTTAAGCTCTATCTCATATTCTGGGTTTTGCTGGGCGTCACTTAGACGGTCATTGATCCTGCGCATAAATGCGTGCAGTTCATCATAATCAAAGACGTTGCCAAGCGATAACATGGGAATGTCATGGGTCACTTGGGTAAATGCTGACAACGGCGTATCACCGACTTGATTGATAGGACTGTCCGGCTGCACCAAATCTGGATATCCTTCTTCAAGCTCAAGTAAAGAGCGGCGCAACTGATCGTATTCGCTATCGTCTAAAACGGGGTTGTCGAGCACGTAATAGGCATAATTGTGCGTCTTGATGGTATCAATAAGCGTGCGCATTTGAGTAATGATGTCGTGATGAGCATCAGAATTAATCGAAGGTTGTGAAGCTACTTTTTGATTGGTTTTGGTTTGAGAAGTGGTCGATAAGAGAGGATCAGTCATAGTCAGCGTCTTTATAATTCAAGATGCCGATATGATAACAATTTTGCGGGTTACTCGGATATAATTTTGCAGAAAATCAGGACGATTAAAAAAGGCAAATCACGCAACCATAGATATATTATCTACGCTGCATTGTTTGCCTTTTAGAATACAGTTAGTACTGCTGTTAACTTTTGTCTTTATTAAATTTCATAGTCGCGAACTTGATTACGCAGCTGTTGTTTATATTCAGGAGTAATCGGTTCGTTGTTTTCATCAAGTAACAGCGCATTTAAATCATCCGCCATCATATAAGCAATGCTCATCATACTATCAAAGCTGCGTAGCGCTTGTGGATGCGGCAGGGACAAAAATACTACCACACCATTGTAAGTGTTGGTCGCCACGCTATGCGGATCAAACGGCGCGATACCACTGTTTGTGATACCCATCATACTGAACCAAAGCATGCCGGTACCATCTTTTTGCTCGTAACGATGAAACATGTTCATCGCCCCAAAGCGTAGACCATACTTGTCGATTAAAGCCAATAAGTCACGACCGCGAATAATCTCTACCGGGCGATCACGGTACTGGCGCGGCAAGATAGTAATGTTGATGTTGTCTTTAGCATTAATAAGTGGGCCATTTTGCGCTTCATCGACAGGCTCTAACAGATGCTGATCAAGTATCGGGCTGTTGTCATCAAAGCTTGGCTCTTCAGCCGTATCGATCACTGGCATCAAGCTATCAGTCGCTGACATAAGGCTAGAAAACGCATCAGGCTCTTGCTCGCTACCACCTTGCATGTAGTTAGCTACTTCTGCAAACTCAGCATTGTCTGCGCGTTGCTGCTCAGCTTGCCAGCGCGCATAGTCCTCATCATTTTTATTATCGACATTGGCTTCGGTCTCATCGCGACCCTTAGTCAATTGTGCATCGACATTGGTATGGGTTTCGGTTAACGGCTCATCTTCGATAACCGCATCGAGATAATCACGATTGGGCGCAATGGTGGTCTCACCGGCGACCGTATCATCAAAATCTGGCTGATCGACAATATTGCGCTCGTGACGCGGTATGATGGGAATGCCATTTTTATCATAATTGACTGTCGCGGCTTCCGTACTATTGCGACGTTTAAAGCTACGAATGACCATAAACAGGCCTGCAAGCACGATAAATGCAGCAATGGCAATCAAGATAAACTGAATAGCGGTCATGAGAAATATGTCCTAATAACTATGATAAAAGGGAATACACAAAATAGAATAAATGGCAATAGTCTAGCATGGCTGACTAAACTCGTCACCATATAGTAATTGTTTATAGTCAGCCCAACATAGTTGCATTACGTTACAATCTTAACCCTAACTATAATACTAGAGTCTGTATAAAACTCGATACCGATTATCAATTCTTAACACTATTCACTGATACTAGCCATCAATATAGCTGACAGCCTCATTAAGCGAGACGCTGACCAAGGTAGAAATACCAGCATTTGGCATAGTGATGCCTTTAAGCTCATCAGCGATCTGCATTGCCAACTTATTATGGCTAATAAAAATAAACTGCAAATCGTCTGCCAGCTCATGAATCAAGCTGGTAAACCGGCCAACATTGGCATCATCGAGTGGCGCATCCACCTCATCTAGCACACAAAATGGTGCGGGATGCTGCTTAAAGATGGCAAAAATAAGACTCAACGCGGTTAGGGTTTTTTCCCCACCCGATAGCACAGCAAGGCGACTATTACGTTTGCCCCTTGGCTGAGCCATCAAGGTTAATCCTGCTCGCCACTGCTCCGACTTAGGTGTATTGGCAGGCATATCATCAATATTTAACGTTAGGCTGGCTTGCCCACCGCCAAAGACTTTGGCAAATAAATTAGCAAGCTCGGTATTGACTGCCTCTAACGTCTCGATAAATAAGGTCTTAGTGGTCTCATTAATCGAGGCAATCGCCTCGCTCAATGTCTCCATACTGGCTGCAATGTCTGCGGTTTGCTGCGCCAGCGGTTCTAAGCGTTCATTGACCTCTGCCAGCTCTGCCACGGCGGCTAGATTGACCGCACCAAGTTTGCTGATTTGCTGCTCAAGCTTGGACTTTTCGCGCTCAAGCTCAGCGATTTTGTCAGGACGTACGCGGCGATCATGCGCGATAAAATCCGCTAATAAATTTGAGACACTAATCGGTTGCTGTGTTAACTCTTCATCAGTTTTATATCTATGCCTAATGCTATAGTAAGCTTCTAGCGCCTCTTGCGTATGAGTACTGGCATCCTCCAAGCGTGCCGCGCTTAATGCCAGCTCGGTAGCGTGATGTGCAAGCTTACTCTGCTGAGTCTGCAATGACTGTTGTAGCGTATCTAGCTCTGCCTGCTGCTGACTATACTCACCTTTAAGCGCCGTCAATGTCGTTTCGCGTTCTGCCAGTAGCAATTGCTGCTCATCGCGCGTTTTTTGTACTGTCTGCAACGCTGTTTGCAGCGCTGGCAGTTTATTTTGCTGCTGCTCATGCTTCGCCTTTAGGATTTGCTCGCTTTGTAGCGACTTGTCATATTGCTCACTTGCCCGTTTTAGACTACTGCTACTGTGATCAAGGCGCATCTCGCTTTGTTGCATACGAAGTTGCAATGCTTGCCAAGCGTCATCATCTGCCTGACGTGTGCGGGTAAGCTCACTACGCTCGGACTGCAACTGCTGACTCAATGTTCGAGCATCCGCTATTTGTGGCGTCAGCGCGGCTATCTCACTTTGAATATGCTGCTGCTCATGATTGAGAGTTTGCAATTCTTGCTCTAATTCTTGTTGCTCTTGCTCAAGGGCAACTTTATCAGCGTTTAGACGTTGGCTGTCCGCTTGTAGACGTTCAGCGTTGGCGTGCTGAGTAGTAAGCTGCTGCTGGTATTGATGCTTATCGCGGGTTAATTGCCCCGCTTGCGCGCGCGTTTCTTCTAAGCCAATCGTTAACGCATCATAGTTGCGTTGGTTATCAGCGACGGCCTTTTGCTGCTCTTCTATTTTATCCTCAAGCCCATCAAGCAGCTCTTCTAATGTTTGCAGACGCTCGCGCTGCTGTAAGCGCTGCGTTAAGAATTGGTTATTGCTGTCGTTTTGACCATCTTGCGCACCAATAAATTTACTGAGGTTTATCGTACCTTGACGACTGATAATCCAGCCATCCGAGGTTAGCAGAATTGCTGACGACGGTAATACCTTTAAGATATCGGCAAGCGCTTCTAACGTTTGCTTATTAACTGCCTCAGGTTGCGCAATATATAAATAACATTGCTGCCAAAGCACTAAATTAGGGGCAGTAATCATCTGTGATAAAGGCAGTACTGTATCAGTCAAACTATCAGGCAACTCGCTAACAAATGAATTGTCTCTAATTTCGTTTTGTTTAGCAGATAGCCACAAGCTATGGCCGTTTTCTACTGGCAATTTATTTTTTGCGTTGGTGCGCTCATTTTGCACAGTCTGATAAGTAAACAAATCCGTTAAGTCATGCTCAAGCGCTTGCCATAAGCTATTCGCTTTTTGAACGTCGCCGTTAACTTTTTCATTACTTGATTGGCTAGAAACCAGCACATGACTATCCAGCCATAACGCAAACACACTATCGAGCAGCTCAGCATGCTGCTTGCCTACTGCGCTTAACTCAATCTGTTCACGTAAGGTGGAGATAGCTAAGTCATTATAGTTATTTAATACTTGATTTTCTAAGTCAGTTTTAATATCGGTAGTTTTTACATTAGCAGACTGTTGCGATTTCGGTGTGGGTTTAGGATGTAATATCTGGTGTAGAGTATCGTACTCACCTGCTAAAACTGCGTGACGTTTTTCATTCTCACTCAACTCGCGTTGCTGAGTTATCAAGCGTTGTTGTAAATCATGCGCTTGCGGTTGTAGTTGAGACAGTCTTTCATCAACGCTATCTTGTTGACGCTCAATCTGTTGTAGCTGTTTATTAAGCTCAGCAATGTGCGACGCTAAGGTCTGCTCTTGTCCCTCCGTGCCATGCGTAAGGGTCGCATCGGTCTTAGCAGATAATGATTGCTGTAGCTGCTGCCATAAGCTCTGCCAATGTTGCTGGCGACGCTGCCATTTCTCATGGTTTTGCTGACGCCGTTTTTGTGCTTGGCTATTAATCGCTTGCTGCTGCTCAAGCGCACGATGACTATCTTGTAGGCGTGACAGCTTATTTTGCGCTTCATGCCATGCGCGCTGCAACGGTTGCTCATTGCGTTTATACGCTTCACGTTTATTTGTCAGTTCAATTAGCTGCGGACGCAATGCTTCTAGCGCATGTTGCTGCTCAGCTTGCTCAGCTTTTAAACGCTCAATCTCATCGACTGCTTGCTCACGCTGCTGCTCTAAGCCAGCTCGTTGCTGTTCAATAACGGTTAGCTGTGATTTGGCATCACTTAGCTGGTGCTCAGCTTGTTGATAGCTTAGCTGCTGCTGATAATGGCTGCTTTGGGCATCATCTTTTAGCCACTGTTCTTGATTGATATGGGCAGCAAGCTTATCTTGTTTGGCTTTTAGAGTCTCATAGCTGGCTTGTAATGTGGCGACCTCACTAGCGCTACGCTCATGAGCTATTTTTTGCTGCTGCTGATTATGCTTGGCTTGATACAGTTGCTGAATGGCAAGTTGCTGCTTGATATCAGCAAGTGTTAACGCTAGCTCTTCGTAACGCTGAGCGCTTTCTGCTTGCTTAGATAACCGTTTTTGTTGGGTGACCAGCTCGCTTTGCATATCATGCAAACGTGCTAAATTATCTTTAGTTTTCTCTAACTTTTTTTTGCGTCTCTATCCTGCGCGCTTGATAGCGTGAGACGCCTGCCGCCTCCTCGATAAATTCACGCAGCTGCAGCGGGCTTGACTCAACAATACGCCCAATCATGCCTTGTTCGATAACCGCATAACTGCGCGCGCCAAGCCCAGTTCCCAAGAACACATCGACTACATCACGGCGACGACAGCGCGTACCATTGATGAAATAGTCTGAGCGCCCCTCTTTATTTACCTGTCGGCGGACGGACAACTCTTGATAAAGATTGAATTCATGGCGAATACCCGTCTGCTCGTCTTGCGTATGCTCAAAAGTCAGCTCGACACTGGCAACACTTTTGGCAGATCTATCTTGCGTGCCTGCAAAGATAACATCACTCATTGCCCCGCCACGTAACTGCTTGGCAGAGGTCTCACCAAGCACCCAGCGAATGGCATCGATGACGTTAGATTTGCCACAGCCGTTTGGCCCGACAATGGCGGTGATACCATGACGGAAGGTAAAAGTTGTTGGATTGGCAAAGGATTTAAAGCCTGCCAATTTTAAAGATTTTAAACGCATGAATAATCAATAAACTTAGCGAAAACAGGCGGCTATTCTACCTGAAATTGTGACGAGTTTTTAGAGTTTGTGAGGAATGCTATAATATGTTCACTTTAAGAAGTATATAGTGCTACTGGGATGAATTTTGTGTAGCATCGAACAGTGACGAAGTCGCACAGCAAGCAAGGAAAATTTATACCAGTAGCACATTCAAATCTATATACTAGTTTTATTTCAATTCATTATATGATACTGCTCAAAAGCTAAATTATTAACCACTAAAAAAGAGAAATAAAATGGCTGATTATAATCCACAAGAATTGCAGCAAAAATATGAGCAGTGGTGCAAGTTATACCGCCAGCAACTAGAGGCGCAACAGCAGTTCTTAAAAGCTGAAGCATTGCAAAACGAATTAAAAGACTACTATTTAAATCCGCAATGGATGGCAGACCGTGAAGCGGATTTGCCGATTGAGCACTCGAGTCAAGCGCACTCAATCTTTAGTGAAGATGCGCTGTTGAGTATGTTGACCAACCATGATGAGTTAGCAAGAAAGTGGATGCGTCTGGGACTAGATGCGCTTGATAAGAAATAAAAATCGCCCTAAATCACCCCAATTCCACTTAACAAAAGCTGTCCGCCTGCAAATAATAGCAACACGCCAAAGGCACGCTTAAGCATAAGTGCCGGTAATACATGGGCAAGCTTAGCACCGACTTTTGCCATAGCGTAGCTCACGACTGAAATACATATAAAGCCTGTAACATGAACAAAGCCTATCGTCCCTTCAGGTAGATTGACCACGTCTTGTCCGAACCAAGCAAATCCCGTAGCGCCTGCTAATGCAATCGGTAAACCACACGCGGCCGAGGTGCCGACCGCTTGCTTCATCGGCAGTCCTGCCCAGTTTAAAAACGGTACAGTCAGGCTCCCACCGCCAATCCCAAAGATAGACGATGCCATACCAATCCCTGTACCTGCGCCAAACTGTACACCAGCTGACGGTAATGGCTTGCCCAGCTGCTCCTTATTAGAAAAGAACAACATCTTTAATGCCACCAATAATGCGCCAATACCGATGATGGCTTGCAATACCTTACCGTCAATCAAATCAGCGACACCTGCGCCAATAAGGCTACCGATGACCAAACCTAACGCCATCTTTCGCCAGACTTCCCAGCGTACACCGCCGCGCTTATTGTGCGCAGTCAGTGAGCTGATGGACGTTACCACAATGGTCGCAAGCGAGGTACCAACCGCCAAATGGGTCACCACTTCAGGAGGAAAGTTATAAGCAGTAAAAATCCATACCAACGCTGGTACGATAATCATGCCACCGCCTACCCCAAACAAGCCTGCACTGACCCCTGCAAATGCACCTGCAATGACAAACCATACATATAACATCATCGAATCAGCCTTTTATTCTGCTTGTTTTTGAGTTTTTTTATTTTGCTTGTTTGTCTGCTTACTTAGACGGACGTTTTATAATTAAGCCATTTTAAAACAATACAGTGCTATTAGAATATCTACTTTTGACATATAAGTTGTGCAGCCAGTACAGGACAAAAATGTATCTGTTTTATTTATGGTTATATATTTTAGGCTGTTTATTTAGAGTTGGCTTCATTATATTTGCCAAACCATTAACCGATCTTTATGCTGTTTGTCTTATACTATTTACTGACGATAAGTACCCAGTATATCAAAGATTATCCATGCGACCTTAACCACAGTGACCAAATTTATGCCGTCATCAGCCAACACTTCCGTCTATTTATCTGAGCTTACACATCGTCATGTGACCAGCAGCGCGTCTACCAATAGCGAGCTGATACAAAGTGTCCAAGACGGCACACTAAACGCCACTCAACTGCATCTATTAACGGCTGAGACCCAAAGCGCAGGACGCGGACAACGAGGACGATCATGGCAATCACCGCGCGGTAATGTCTATCTGTCTTTATATCATCCAGTGTATACGCCCATCAGCGGTTTGTTATCGTTAATTATTGGCGTCGAGCTGGCAAAAATGCCTATTATCCAAACGTTAAATGAGCAGCTGCGCGCACAAGGTTTAACTCCTATTGGCGTCAAATGGGCCAATGACTTGGGCTTTTATCAAAACTCACCTAAATCAGATAAAGCTGAACCCGATACGCAAATCATTCAATTTAATAAGCTTGCTGGTATTTTAATTGAACCGGTGTGGAAGGCTGGAAAATTGGTTGGTGTGGTCATGGGCGTTGGTCTTAATGTACAAACTGCACCAAAGCTCACCGCGCAAACTTGTGAGGGCATGAGCTATGAGGCAATTAGCTTACAAGATATTTATGGAATACTGGAAACAGATACCAATAATGCTACCAACGATATACGCCTACCAACCTTACAAACGCTTTATCAACAGATGAGTAAAGCATTGATAGCAGCAATGACGCGCTTTGAGCACTTCGATATAGAAAAACCAACTGGGCATACCTACTATCTAGATGGCTTTCTGCAAGAATTTGCGACGATAAATGCTCTGACAGGTCTACGTTTACGTGTGACTCAAGACCACGATGATAAAGCGCATGTGGTGACTGGGCGTGCTTGTAGTATCGATACAAACGGATGTTTGCAATTGCGCCAAGATAACGGTAAGATTTCTGCGCTTTTTACTGGTCGTATTGATGTAATTCGTGAGGCATAGACCACATACTTAACGAGCACCATATAAAGGGATTTTTATGCTCTGGTTAGATCTTGGAAACACCCGTCTCAAATACTGGCTCACCGATGACATTGGGCAGATAGTCACGCACGATGCCAAGCAACACTTGCAAGCGCCTGCCGAATTACTCATGGGTCTAACCGATCGCTTTGAACGTTACGCCCCTGACTTTATCGGTATCTCGTCTGTACTAGGTGATGAGCTCAACGTAAAAGTATCAGAGACTTTAAGTCGTCTAGATATTCCGTTTGAGTTTGTCCATGTCGATGCCGCGCACCCATTGATGCGTAGCGCCTACAACGATGAGCAGCTCGGCTGTGATCGTTGGTTGCAGATGCTGGGCGCGGTCGATAAGAAAAAACGTCAATGTGTGATTGGTTGCGGTACAGCGGTGACGATTGATTTGATTGATCATGCTGAGCATTTAGGCGGTTATATTTTCCCCAGTATTTACTTGCAACGCGAGTCACTATTCTCAGGTACCAAGCAAATCACCATCTCTAACGGTACTTTTGATAGCGTCAGTCAGGGTGTCACCACGCAAGATGCAGTACATCGCGGGATATTATTATCCATCGTTGGTGCGATCAATGAGATTAGCCATCGTCATCCCAACTTTGAAGTCATTATGACGGGTGGTGATGCCGCCATTATTGCGCAACATGTCAATCGCCCAGTACGACTACGCGATGATTTACTATTAAATGGTTTGGCACGTTATTTTGATCATAGTAAACAGACATAGCAATTTTAATCTAAGATTTTTATAAGATATAAAATAAACATAAAAAAAGCAGGACGTTTTAAGCGATTTTTATAAGATATAAAATAAACATAAAAAAAGCAGGACGTTTTAAGCGACCTGCTTTTTTGCTATGGCTTATTTGATTCAAAACCGATATATAGTCAAAATACCCTAAAAACGCTACGGTATTGCTGATATCAATTTTTTGTAGCCTCTGTCTGAGTAGGCACAGCAAGCAAGAAAAAGTGATATCAGCAGCGCGTGATGTATCGATATTACTTTTCGCTGACTATAGAGTGCTAATGAGATGAGTTTTTCGCAGCCTCTGTCACGCCTGCGAACAGCAAGCCAGAAAAATTTAGCTCATTAGCACGAGGATATTAATGCATCAATCTTATTTTGAAATTAATATCTAACGAACATTTTATAGTGTTACTTGGTCTCGTTAAAGAGCTCACGCCCAACCAGCATACGGCGAATCTCACTGGTACCCGCGCCAATCTCGTACAGCTTAGCATCACGCCAAAAGCGACCCAGCGGATACTCGTTGGTATAGCCATTACCGCCAAAGATTTGAATGCCTTCGCCTGCCATCCAAGTGGCTTTTTCGGCGCACCATAAAATCACACTGGCGCAATCTTTGCGCACTTCTCGACTATGACCGGCACCGCGCGCGTCCAACATATCGAGGTTTTTGCCGACGGTATATAAAAAGCTACGTCCCGCTTGCAAGATGGTATACATGTCCGCGACTTTACCTTGAATGAGTTGGAACTCACCAATCGCTTGACCAAACTGCTTGCGATCATGAATGTAAGGGACGACATTATCCATCACTGCTTGCATAATTCCGATAGGACCTGCGGCAAGTACCGCGCGCTCATAATCGAGACCACTCATTAAAACTTTAACGCCTTCATTTAACCCGCCTAAGATGTTTTCCTTGGGGACTTCAACGTTGTTAAAGGTCATCTCACCAGTATGACTACCACGCATGCCGAGCTTGTCGAGCTTTTGCGCGGTACCAAAACCTTCCATACCTTTTTCAACGATAAATGCGGTCATGCCTTTCGCACCCATTTCTGGATTAGTCTTAGCATAAACCACCATTACGTCCGCATCAGGACCATTGGTAATCCACATTTTGCTGCCGTTTAACACATAATGGCCGCCTTTTTCTTCGGCTTTTAGCTTCATACTGACCACATCTGAGCCAGCGCCTGTCTCACTCATCGCTAGCGCCCCGATGAACTCACCACTGATGAGTTTCGGCAGATATTTTTGCTTTTGTTCCTCTGAACCATTACGTTTGATTTGGTTGATACACAGATTAGAGTGCGCACCGTAGCTCAGCGCCACAGAGGCAGAAGCGCGGCTAATCTCTTCCATCGCCACCATATGAGCAACGTAGCCCATATCTGAACCGCCGTACGCTTCAGGAACAGTGATACCATGCAAACCTAAGTCACCCATCTTTTGCCACAAATCCATTGGGAACTCATCGCTACTGTCGATTTCGCTTGCGCGCGGGGCGATTTCATTAGCCGCAAACTGCTGTACCACGTCACGTAACGCGTCGATATCTTCGCCAAGCTGAAAATTCAATCCGGGTAAACTCATAACCATTCCTTGTATTTTGATGTTTAGTTTCTTACTAGAGCTGTGTCAATTTAAAAAGGGATGATAGGGCTGGGACAAATTTTTTGAAGCCTCTGGAGTGACGAAGTCGCACAGCAAGCGAAGAAAATTTGTACCAGCCATAAATCCATCTATCTATTCATTTAGCTTATGACTAACTGTATTTTTAATGCCATAATCAATTCAATTTAAAAGTGCTACAAGGCAACCGAGTGTAGATGTATATTGAATACTTCAAGCGAGGTTAACGCTGTAACACTTTTATAGTAGATTGACTATATTGGTTAAGGCTGACGCTTATTAATCAGCGCACGCGCCACGCTTGAGCCATTGCGGCGACCTAAAAACTCACTAATACGCTCACCTGCTACGACCAATTTATCTAAATCAATGCCAGTACTGATGCCCATACCATGCAGCATATAGACGACATCTTCGGTTGCGACATTGCCCGTTGCGCCTTTGGCATACGGACAGCCGCCAAGCCCAGCCACTGAGGTATCAAATTCGCTAACGCCCATCTGTAAGGCGGCCAAGGTATTACTAACGGCTTGACCATAAGTATCATGAAAATGGCCTGATAGCATAGCGATGTCGGCATACTCGAGAGCGGCTTGTAGCGCGCGCTGTACTTTTAGCGGGGTGCCGACGCCAATGGTATCGGCAATACCAATCTGCTCAGCACCAATCTCAACCAAGCGCTTAGTCACATAAGCCACTTGGCTTGGGTCGATCTCGCCTTCATAAGGGCAACCGACCGTGCAAGAGATAACACCGCGTACCTTGATGCCCTGCTCTTTTGCAGCAGCGGCAACGGGTGCAAAACGTTCAATACTTTCATCAATACTGCAATTGATGTTTTTTTGACTAAAGGTTTCACTGGCTGAGCCAAAAATTACTATTTCATCAGGACGATGTACAATGGCATTTTCAAAACCGCGCATATTTGGCACGAGTACCGAATACATAACGTCATCATGCCTATTATCTTCAAGCGCGGTCATTAGCTCACTGTTGTCGCCCATTTGCGGCACCCATTTTGGCGAGACAAAGCTGGTCGCCTCAAGCTTCTTGACGCCTGCTGCGATTAAATCGTTAATAAGCGTTTGCTTAACCGCAGTCGGTACCGTCATCGATTCGTTTTGTAAGCCATCACGTGGGCTGACATCCACGATGGTGACGTGCTCTGGATACGAATGGCTCATGGTTATTATCCTTTCATTGTTCTTATACTTCGGCTCTTAAGCTTCGCTAGCTTCTGTATCAATACGCAGCAGCTCATCACCATCTGCAACCGAATCACCCGCCGCAAACAATAATTCTGCCACCACGCCATCGGTGGGTGCAGTAATGGTGTGCTCGATTTTCATCGCTTCGATGACGGCGAGTGGCTCACCTTTTTTTACACTATCGCCGACAGCCACTTTGAAGGCAACGACCTGCCCCGGCATCGGTGATTTTAAGCTACCGACTGCCGCAGACTCTTCGCCTACGTGCGCCATGATATCAATCAGCGTAATCTCGTCACGACCGCTATCTGTAAACACATAGACTATCTCATTATGTACCCAACTTTGAGCGCTAATACGTGCGCCATCGAGCCATAAAGTATGATTGTGGGCGTCACTACTGGCGTAGCTGACTTCACCTTCATATACCGTTTCGGTTTGCGCGGCAACATTGGCATTGGTATTTTCGTCAGCATTCGCGATTTCTTTTTCAATCACTAGTGTAAAGCTGCTCAGATTATCTGTGCCTTTTTTGCTATAAGTGGCATTAGCATTTTTCCAACTCTTAATACGGGCGCTATAAGCTTGCTCATCATAAACCAAGCTAAACGTGCGTGTATAATCATTATAAGCACGGAAACCAGTCGGCTTACTAAACGGATCGGCGTCTTGTGCCATACCTTCACTAGCCAGCTGCTGGGCGATAGCAGTCACAACCAGCGTCGATAAATCAAGCGGATGCTGATCAAATAACTCGTCCGCCTCGCGCTCGATAAGCGCCGTATCGAGATTGGCTTGGCTAAACGACTCAGTGTTGAGAATGTAGCGCAAAAATGCCACGTTAGTCGGCAAGCCCACGATGCGCGTTTGTGCCAATGCGCGATCGAGTTTGGCCAATGCCTGCTCGCGAGTGGGTGCATGCACGATAAGCTTGGCAATCATAGAATCATAGAATGGGCTAATCACATCGTCCTCGCGTACCCCGTCGTCGATACGTACATCAGTAATGGTAAAAGTGCTGTGCTCAGGCTTTTGATAAGTAAATAAAGTACCTGTCGCTGGTAAGAAGTCATTGTCAGGATTTTCAGCACAGATACGCGCTTCAATCGCATGACCATTGATCGCAAGCTCATCTTGCGTCTTTGGTAATGGCTGACCGGCCGCGACCAAGAGCTGCCACTCGACCAAATCGACACCAGTAATGGCTTCACTGACTGGGTGCTCAACTTGTAGGCGGGTATTCATCTCCATAAAATAAAAGCTCATCGTGCCTTCGCGCTGTTCAACGATGAATTCAACCGTACCTGCACCAACATAGCTAACCGCACGCGCGGCTTCTATCGCTGCTGTACCCATCGCTTTACGCATAGCCTCATCAACGCCTGGGGCTGGCGCTTCTTCTAGCACTTTTTGATGGCGGCGCTGTACCGAGCAATCACGCTCAAACAGATGCACATAGTTGCCATGCGTATCACCAAATACTTGGATTTCGATATGGCGCGGCTTTAGCGCGTATTTTTCGATGAGTACTTGATCATTACCAAAGCTGGTAATGGCTTCGCGGCGACAAGAGTCTAGCATTTCGATAAAATCGCTGCTTTGCTCGACGATACGCATGCCTTTACCGCCGCCGCCCGCACTGGCTTTAATCAGTACTGGATAGCCAATGCTGTCTGCTTGCTGCTTTAAAAACTGGGCATCTTGATTGTCACCATGATAACCCGGTATCAATGGCACGCCAGCCGCTTCCATCAAACGCTTGGACTCAGACTTGCCGCCCATAGCGCGAATAGCATCAGCGGATGGGCCAATAAAGACCAGTCCTGCATCTTGACAGGCCTGCGCAAAATCTGCATTTTCGCTTAAAAAGCCATAGCCTGGATGGATTGCTTGCGCGCCAACATCGAGAGCAATCGCAATGATTGCATCGCCTTTAAGATAGCTGTCCTTCGGCGCTGAACCACCCAAATAAACCGCTTCGTCACAGACAGCGACATGCTTGGCGCCGCGGTCGGCATCAGAATAAACAGCGACGGTATTTACACCCAGACGCTTGGCAGTCGCTGCAACTCGGCAGGCAATTTCACCACGGTTGGCGATTAAAATTTTAGAAAACATAACTATCCCTGTGTCTTGTCGTTTTTATTTGTCAGCTTGGCTGTCGTTTTTTGTCGCTAGTCTGCCGTCAGCCAATCAGGCTTACGCTTTTGCAAAAACGCTTGCACGCCTTCCTTACCTTGTGTGGATGAGCGAATATCAGCGATGCCTTTTACCGTATCGGCGATCAGCTCGTCGCTAATAGGCGCGCCTGCGATATCATGCAACAACTGCTTGCAAGTTTTAACCGCATCAGGGCTGTTTTTGACCATTTTGGCACAAAACGTTGCCACCGCATCGTCAAGCGCTTCCTCACTGACGCGCTCATGAATGAAGCCTAGTTTAAGTGCTTTTTTGGCATCGAACACTTCCGCGCTTAAAAAGTAACGCTGTGAAGCTCTAGCCCCTAATGCTCTTACGACATAAGGACTAATGGTGGCAGGCGCTAATCCCAGACGCACTTCACTCAAGCAAAAGTTGGCAATCTTCACCGCGATAGCGACATCACAGACGGCGACCAAACCCATGCCACCTGCATAGACATCGCCTTGAATGGCAGCCACGGTTGGCTTAGGACATTCGTAAATGGTTTTGAGCATTTGCGCCAGTTTATCGGCGTCGGCTAGATTTTCTTCATAGCTATAATCTGCCATGGCGCGCATCCAGTTAAGATCGGCGCCCGCACAGAACGCTTTGCCTGCTGCTGCTAGCACGATGACTCGCACATTATCATCCGTGCCAAGCGTGGTAAAAACTTCCATCAGCTCAGCAATCATTTCATCGTTAAAGGCATTACGTATCTCGGGACGGTTTAGCATCACCGTCGCCACGTGCTGTTCGATATCAACCAATAGACTTTTATAATTATTCATATAGGGTTATCTCAATGTTTTGTAGTAACTTTTGCATATAGGGTTATCTCAATGTTTTGTAGTAACTTTTGCATGTCTTTTCTTTTAAAGCCGTCATTATATTTTAGAAAAACTGTAGGGTGGGTTAGTTTTTCAAACTCTCTCAGAGAGTGCGGATAAAACGTAACCCGCCATTTTGCATGATGACTATTTAATGTTGTGACTATTTAATATTGGTGGGTTACGCTTACGCTAACCCACCCTACTATCTTTTCAAGTCGCTACCAATCTACATTCTAAAGACACCATAAGTCGTCTCTTCAATCGGCGCATTGTAGGCAGTACTCAATCCTAACGCCAGCACATTACGAGTATCGGCAGGATCGATGACGCCATCATCCCACAGGCGCGCGGTGGCATAATACGGATGGCCTTGCTCTTCGTACATATCAAGAATCGGTGCTTTAAAGGCAGCCTCATCTTCCGCACTCCACTCTTCGCCTTTACGGTCAAAATTGTCACGCTTGACGGTAGCCAGTACCGAGGCCGCTTGCTCACCGCCCATGACTGAGATACGCGCATTTGGCCACATCCATAAGAAGCGTGGACTATAAGCACGGCCACACATGCCGTAGTTACCGGCACCGAATGAACCACCGACAATGACGGTAAATTTTGGCACTTTTGCGTTGGCCACTGCCATCACCATCTTGGCGCCATGACGGGCAATACCTTCGTTTTCATATTTACGACCAACCATAAAGCCGGTGATGTTTTGCAGGAATATCAATGGGATTTTACGTTTGCAGCACAGCTCGATAAAGTGCGTGCCTTTTGTGCCGACTCACTAAACAAGATGCCGTTGTTGGCGATGATGCCAACTGGCATACCTTCAATATGAGCAAAACCACAAACCAGTGTGGTACCAAAGCGCGCTTTAAACTCATCAAAGGCACTGTCATCGACAATACGAGCGATGATTTCCTTGATATCAAAGGGTTTACGCTTATCGGTGGGGATGATGCCATACAGCTCTTTGGCATCGTAGCGCGGTGGTCGCGGCTTGATTTGATTGGGGATTTGCTTGGCAGGACGGTTAAGATGACTGACGATATCACGCGCAATCGACAACGCATGCGTGTCGCTTTGTGCCAAATGATCGACGACTCCTGACAGACGGGTATGCACATCACCGCCGCCCAAATCTTCAGCCGTGACCTCTTCGCCCGTAGCTGCTTTTACCAGCGGCGGACCACCCAAAAAGATGGTGCCTTGCTCTTTGACGATGATTGACTCATCACTCATCGCTGGTACATAAGCACCGCCTGCCGTACAGCTACCCATAACCACAGCAATCTGCGGAATACCCGCTGCACTCATATTGGCCTGATTAAAAAAGATGCGTCCGAAGTGCTCTTTATCTGGGAACACGTCATCTTGGTTGGGTAAGTTTGCGCCGCCTGAATCCACCAAATATACACAAGGCAAGTTGTTTTCTTGGGCGATTTCTTGTGCGCGCAAGTGCTTTTTGACCGTCATTGGGTAGTAAGTGCCGCCTTTTACCGTGGCATCATTACAAACGATCATACACTCAGTGCCGTTAATACGGCCGATACCAGCAATCACGCCAGCAGCTGGAATATCTTCGCCATACATGTCGTGCGCGGCCATCGGAGCCACTTCTAAAAATGGCGTACCCACATCAAGCAAACGCTCGACACGATCACGTGGCAGCAGTTTGCCACGCGCTAAATGCTTGGTGCGCGCGCGCTCTGAGCCGCCCTGAGCGACTTTACGCAAGTGCACATATAAGTCATCGACTATCTCTTGCATGGCGGCACGGTTTTGCTGAAAGTCGCTGGCGTTTGGACTCAGTTTACTGGTTATGATAGTGCTCATGATATCCCTTTTCTTTGATGCGTAAATGCGAGTAGCTTTTTTATGCAAACTATTCTAACTGCTATTTATATTAAGCGTTACTCACATGATTAATCCGTGATGTTTAAAACCTAAATGTTTCAGACCTAAGCAGCAAGTTTACTGTAGGCCTAGCTCATCTTTCATCATTTCAACGATTTTATACTTTTGAATTTTGCCTGTAATGGTCATCGGGTACTCTTCGACGAAACGATAGTAAGCGGGTATTTTATAGTGAGCAATGTTATTACGGCAAAACTCCTTAACCTCTTCTTCGGTTAAGCAATCAGGCTCTTTAGGAATAATCCATGCCGCTAATACTTCACCATACTTAGCGTCAGGTATGCCAACGATTTGCACATCGCGAATCTTGGGATGGCGATAAAGATAGTTCTCAATCTCTACTGGGTAGATATTCTCGCCACCGCGAATGACCATGTCTTTGCTACGACCGACCACTTTGACATACCCATCTTCATCCATGGTTGCCAAATCCCCGGTATGCATCCAATTATCTTGAATGGACGCGCGTGTTTTGAAGCGATCACCCCAATAGCCTTTCATCACCGAATAGCCACGCGTGAGTAGCTCGCCTTTTTCTCCTAGCGGTACAGTCTCGCCCGTTTCTGTATCGATAATTTTGACTTCAAGCGCTGGCTGCACCAGTCCGACAGTGGAAACCTGCTTTTCAAGCGGTGTGTGCTTGTTGGTCTGACAAGACACTGGACTGGTCTCAGTCATGCCATAAGCAATAGTGACCTCGCTCATATGCATCTTATCAATGACGCGGCGCATGACTTCAATCGGACAACTAGAGCCTGCCATAATACCAGTGCGCAAAGTGGACAAATCGTACTGGTCAAAGTCCGGATGATCAAGCATCGCGATAAACATCGTTGGCACCCCATGCAAACCAGTACATTTTTCTTCCTCGACCGCTTGCAGGACACTTAATGGCTCAAAACCATCATTGGGATACACGATACAACCGCCATGCGTCAAGATGGCTAAATTACCAAGTACCATACCAAAACAGTGATAAAGTGGCACAGGAATACACAATATGTCTTCTTCAGTGAGATTCATCGCCTCACCGATAAAATAGCCGTTGTTTAAGATATTACGGTGAGTTAAGGTCGCACCTTTTGGCGTGCCGGTCGTACCACTGGTAAATTGAACATTGATAGCGTCAGTGTTTTTGAGTTGTGCTTGCCGTTCAGCAACGCGTGGGTCGTTAGGGTCACCCTCGCTCATCCAGTCAGAGAACCTTTGCATATAACTAAAGGTTTCATCATTACCTGGCTCATCAATCCAAATGATACGCTCAATCGTCGGTATTTCGACCAAATCCAGCTGATTGTAAGTTTTATGATAAATCTCCGGACACAGCTCACGCACCATTTGCGTATAATCGCTGGTCTTGAAGTGACGCATTAACACCAATGCCGAGCAACCAAGTTTATTCAAGGCATACTGCAACTCAAAGGTACGATAGGCAGGATTGATATTGACGAGAATAACGCCGACTTTAGCGGTCGCTAATTGCATGAGTAACCACTCGCTATTGTTATGAGACCAGATACCGACGCGATCACCAATCTCAAGCCCCATCTCTATAATAGCGCTTGCCAGTTGATTGACCTTTTGTTGCAGCTGTTTATAAGTCCAGCGAATGTTTTGATGACGGGAGACTAGCGCCATGCGCTCTGGATATTTATGGACAATAGCGTCAAAGAAATCACCGATGGTCGCTTCAATGAGTGGCACATCGGGGCCTTTGTCATAGCTTTCACTAAGGGGCGCGTTGGCAGATTTTGCGCCCATATTGACACTAGGAATGTTAGCTAAGATAGTATCGAAATCAATATTTTGAGTCATAACGAGTCCTTTCGTTTTACTTTTTTATTCTATATAAAAACAGCATATAAGCTGATCTTCATCAACCTCCTCAGTTGTCTTTTTGCCATCTATAACCATAGATTCTGTCAAAAACAATACATGATTGATATCAAACGTTAGTAATAACGGTTATCACTAGCAAAATCAGGCATTTTGAGCTAAAATATACCCCAATTAAAACCTATGACAAATACCGTCATACAGCTTACAAACCTACTATAGAACACAATCTTTAATAGTTGAATATCAATCTTCAACGTAGCGTTTCATTCAGTTTACAAGTTTTTATTACTTATATAGTCTTCTATATCTTACAAACACATTTTACTGACCATAAGGATGTTCCTCGTGAGCCAAGCTAATACCTTACGCCAATTACATCAAGATCGTCTAAATAGTTATAACGATCAAGAACAACAAGCTATTGAGTTAATTGGACTGTTAAACAAACTCTATAACGAAAAAGACGTGCAAGTTACTTTGTTCGGCGAGACACTTGATACAACTTCAGTTGGTCAAGTGCTAGCGCTGCATCAAAAAGCAGCTACTCGTGAGCAGAATGGTAAACCTATTGCTATTGCTGATACTCTAGAGATGGTTAAAGAATTGGCTTCTAGTAGTGAGGTTCAATCAGCACGTGTTGATGTCGGTCAACTGATCGCCAATGACACTGATTTGCAAGCGGCTTTACAAGAAGCTGGTGATGATAAATCTGCACAAAACGGTACTACGGACGTTGTGTTGTACGGCTTTGGACGTATTGGGCGAATTTTGACGCGTTTATTACTGTCGCAAGCATCTAGCAAAAAGGGTTTACAACTAAAAGCGATCGTAGTACGTCCAGCTGCTGCAGGCGATCTTGCCAAGCGTGCGTCGTTACTTGAGCGTGATTCAATTCATGGTAGCTTTACGGGCGGCGTAAGCGTTGATGACGATAACAATGGTATGGTTATCAATGGGCGTTTTGTACAAGTGATTTATGCCAATGACCCAAGTGAGATTGATTACACAGCCTACGGTATCGATAATGCGTTAGTGATTGATAATACAGGTATCTGGAAGGATGAGTCGGGCTTAGGTAAGCATTTACAGTCGCAAGGCGTAAATAAGGTGTTATTGACTGCGCCTGCGGGCGGAGATATCAAAAACGTCGTTTATGGTGTCAATAACGACACTGTTGGTGAGGACACTATCGTTAGTGCTGCAAGTTGTACAACCAATGCTATTACGCCAACGTTAAAAGTATTAAACGATGAATATGGTATTGAAAACGGTCATGTTGAAACGATTCATTCTTTTACTAACGATCAAAATTTAATTGATAACTATCATAAGTCTGATCGTCGTGGTCGTAGTGCAGTACTAAACATGGTGATTACTAGCACAGGCGCTGCTAAAGCGGTTGGCAAAGCACTACCAGAGCTGAGTGGTAAACTGACAGGTAATGCTATCCGTGTACCTACCCCTAATGTCAGTTTGGCGATTTTGAACTTAAATTTAAAACAAGCGCCACAAGGTGCAGATGCATTAAATGATTTCTTGCGTAAGATGGCTAACAGCAATACTTGGCAATCGCAAATCTCTTATACCGATTCGACAGAAGCTGTATCAACTGATTTTGTTGGTACTAAGCATGTCGGTATCGTTGATGCGCAAGCGACTATTGTCACCGACAATCATGCAACGGTCTACATTTGGTACGACAATGAAGTAGGTTATAGCACGCAAGTATTACGTTTGGCGACGCAGATGGGCGGTATTAGCTATACTCAAATTCCTGCATAAGACCTATATGAAGATGTGCTTTCATTAAGCTAATTTGTTTGATACAGCTTATGAGTACATTTTAAGCGGTTTAGTATGTTTGCAATATACAATAACACCCGATACTCCATTTGGTTATCGGGTGTTGTTGTTTGATAACATCCATAACGGTTCTACTGGTATAATGATTGTAATAGTTATAAAAAACTTTTAATACCTTTATAATACGATCACGAAAGTGCTATTACTCAGCACTTGGTTTGAATCTATAGCCTGCTTGCTTTATGGTAAGCATATTTTACGAGTACTTAACTTATAACAGTTGGTTTAGTAATTGAATAATAAGTAGCTGATAGTAGACTGGTTAAGTACAACGATATCTTTAAGCACACATATAAAATCAGTCGATGACTGTAATCTGGAAAGTAAGGAACGTAAGATGCGATTTATTGATGAAGCCGTCGTAACGGTAAAGGCAGGTGACGGTGGTAACGGAATCGCCAGTTTCCGCCGAGAAAAGTACGTACCACGCGGTGGCCCTGATGGCGGTGATGGAGGTAGCGGTGGTGATGTTTACGTTATCGCTGATGATAATACAAATACTCTAGTCGACTATCGTTATACGCGTCGCTATGACGCCAAGCGTGGTGAGAATGGTCATAGTAAAAACTGCGCTGGTAAAGGCTCCGATGACGTATTCTTGCCAGTACCTATTGGTACTACTATTATTGATACCGAGACAGACGAAGTACTAGGCGACTTGGTTGAGATTGACCAAAAAATATTGGTTGCCAAGGGTGGAGATGGAGGACTTGGCAATACTCACTTTAAAAGCTCTACCAACCAAGCGCCGCGTAAAGCCACCTCAGGCTTTGAAGGTGAGTTAAAGGTACTCAAGTTTGAGTTAAAAGTAGTGGCGGATGTAGGTCTGGTAGGATTGCCTAATGCTGGTAAATCTACTTTCATTCGTCAAGTTTCTGCTGCCAAACCTAAAGTTGCAGACTATCCATTTACGACGCTCGTTCCTAATTTGGGTGTAGTAGATATTGGTCGTCACCGCTCATTCGTGATGGCTGATATTCCAGGTCTCATTGAAGGTGCGTCTGAAGGTGCTGGACTGGGTATTCGCTTTTTAAAGCATGTTGCTCGTACGCGTCGTCTATTACACTTGGTTGATGTAAAGCCAGTTGATGGTAGTGATCCAGTAGAGAATGCTCGTGTCATTTTAAATGAGCTGGAGCGCTTTTCACCTGAATTGGCTAATTTGCCTCAAATTTTAGTGTTAAATAAAATTGATCAAGTGGCTGAAGAAGACTTAAATGAGTTATGTACGCATATCGTAGCAGAGCTTGGCTGGACAGGTATTGTGTTTCGCACATCCACTTTGACAGGCGATGGTGTTGATGCTGTCAAATATCATTTAATGAATGAAATTGAGCGTGAGCGCGAGCGTGAAATAGAAGATCCTATTTTTGCTGACGCGCAAAAAGAGCGTTTTGAGCGTTTAGAAGAAGAAGTACGTTTAAATACAGAGGCGCAGCGTGAAGCTTACCGTGCGGCTCGCAAAGCTGAGCGTGAAGGTGCCAATCTTGTAGACGATGACGACTTAGATGACGATGACGGTGTAGAAGTAGTCTATACCTCTTAGAGTGTATTAGCAGAAGATAACGGTAGTGTTTACTGTTATTCTCTGCTAACGTTTATACAAATTTGATGTCATTATTTATGAGACTATATTAAATCTTTATACGACGAAATAGATCATCTATTATTATTTTTAAATCAACACCCACAATTTACAGGAGTTTTTATGGCAGGTGACATAGACCAAACGACCGAAGAAGCAAGGTTTATCAAACAAAATCGTAATTTTGATATTCAGCGCGTTGTTGTCAAGATTGGCTCATCGTTATTAACTAATAATGGACGAGGGCTGGATCGAACTGCTATTTATGAGTGGGCCAAACAGATTGCTAAATTGCACAAGCAGGGCGTTGAAGTACTATTAGTGTCGTCAGGCGCAGTTGCCGAAGGCGTGGTACGAATGAACCTTGATGAGCGTCCAAAAAAACTGGCCGCATTACAGGCTTGTGCTTCTATTGGTCAGATGGGTCTGATTGAAACGTGGTGGTCAGCACTGATTCAACACGGAATACAAAGCTCTCAGCTATTATTAACTCACGATGACTTGTCTAATCGTAGTCGTTATTTGAATACCACTGGCGCACTGACGCAGTTACTAGAGTGGAATGTGCTTCCAGTCATCAACGAGAATGATACCATCACGATTGATGAGATTAAGTTTGGTGATAATGATACCTTGGGTGCGATGTCAGCAGCTATGATTAATGCTGACTTATATATTATTTTGACAGATCAACAAGGTGTGTTTACCGACAACCCACGTGACAACCCTAATGCTAAAATGATACGTCAAGAGCGTGCGATGGCTGACTATCTTTTTGACATCGCAGGTGACGGTGGTAAGCTTGGTCGCGGCGGTATGCTAACCAAGATTCGTGCTGGTCGCCTTGCAGCAATGGGTGGTTGCCCAACTGTGATCGTTAGCGGTGCTATTGATAATGTCATCACTCGCGTAGTGTCTGGCGAAGCTGTCGGTACACTATTGACAACCAACGATGCTGATAAAATTATTGCACGCAAGCAGTGGTTAGCAGCGCACTTACGCATGTCAGGTACTTTAATCGTTGATGCGGGTGCTGCTAAAGCTTTGGTAGAGAATAATAGAAGCTTATTACCAGTTGGGGTTGTAGAAGTACGCGGTGACTTTGATGAAGGAGATGTAGTAGAAATTGTTCATCAAGATACAGGTGAGCGTTTAGCGGTAGGGCAGATGAACTTTTCTTCTAATGATGCGCGCCGAGTAGCTCGAGAGCGTACGGAACAATTTGACAGAATCCTTGGTAATAAGGAAGAACGCGTAGTCATGGTGCATCGTGATAATTTAGCATTGTCTATGTGATACCATTTATTAAAGACAGCGAGTCTGCGGTAGCATAAGTAATGGATACATAGCGGGTCTATGAATAGTACTGACTATTGGTTAATATTACTCAAATAAGTAGTCGTAAGTATCATTAATTTCTTAAAACTAATGCCATAATAGATTCTTTCTTTATGGCATTAACTATATGTATGTTTCAATCTATATATATACGCTTTGACCAAACTATAATTAGTTGTTAGCTAATAGACACTTCTTAATTTTTTATTTTTAACCATGATAATTACAATAACGAATATTGTACTCTTTTGGAGACTTATGCATGAGTGCCTTAAATAATACGAATACAGCCCAACAAGAATTTGCCCCTCTAAAAAATGATAGGCTAATACGGGCACTGCGTTTTGAGCCTATTGATACCACACCTGTTTGGATGATGCGTCAAGCTGGTCGTTACCTACCAGAGTATAAGTCAACGCGTGCAGAAGCTGGAGATTTTATGAGCTTGTGCAGAGATACTGACCGAGCGACGGAAGTCACCTTGCAACCGCTGCGCCGTTATGATTTGGACGCTGCTATTTTGTTTAGTGATATCCTAACCATTCCAGATGCAATGGGTTTGGGCTTATATTTTGAGACTGGAGAAGGGCCAAAATTTAAACATCCTATTCGTAATCAAGCAGATCTTGATAGATTGCCAAAGCTTGATGTCAACGACTCTCTTGATTATGTTATGCGCGCTGTGACGAGCATTCGTAAAGCCTTGAACGGACAAGTGCCATTATTTGGTTTTTCTGGTAGCCCATGGACGCTTGCTACTTATATGATTGAAGGTGGCAGCTCAAAAGATTATCGCTATACAAAAGGGTTTTTATACAGCAATCCTGACTTTTTACATCAGTTATTAGACAAGTTAGCAGTTTCTGTGATTGACTATTTAGATGCGCAAGTTGTAGCTGGAGCGCAAATTTTACAGATATTCGACAGCTGGGGCGGAGCGCTTGGTCATCGTCAGTTTATTGATTTTTCTCATCAATATAACAAGCGCATTGTGGCAGAGCTCAAAATACGCCATCCCAACATTCCCGTGATTTTATTCACTAAAGGCGGTGGTCTCTGGCTTAATATTCAAGCTGATAGTGAAGCTGATGCCTTAGGATTGGATTGGACGATGCCGCTCGATCGCGCGCGTCAAGTTTTAACTGAAAGCCAGCGTCATCTTACTAAGAAGCATAAAAAGCTCCAAGGTAGTAAAGCAATTCAAGGTAACTTGGATCCAGCTACTTTATATGGTTCACCAGAAACTATTCAGGCAGAAGTAAAAATGATGCTTGATGGTGCTTATGCTAGTGGAGATAAAACAGGCTACGTAGCAAACCTTGGACATGGTATTACTCAGTGGGTCAACCCAGATCGGGCAAAAGTGTTTATCGATGCTGTACATGATTATCAGATTTAAGCATTGATATATTTGAGTAGTAAATAACGCAAGTTTTAACCAAGCGCCAGTATTGTTAGATAAATAATTTACAAATGTATGCAGTGCATTTAACGACTATTAAGTAAAAGGACACCTTATGATTTCAGCAGCTATTGTCGGTGGTACCGGTTATACAGGCATTGAGCTTATTCGCTTATTATCAGCACATCCTAAGGTGTCTATTGATCTATTGACTTCAAGAAGTGAAGCTGGGACGCGCGCTGATGAGATATTCCCAAGCTTACGTGGCATATCAGACTTAGTCTTTAGTGATTTGGGCGATGAGACGCTATCTGCTTTACAAAAATGCGATGTGGTATTTTTTGCTACGCCGCACGGAGTCGCTATGAAACAAGCCGCAGCATTGACTCAAGCAGGCGTGAAGGTAATCGATTTGGCGGCTGATTTTCGCTTACAGTCATTGGCAGATTTTGAACACTGGTATCAGCAGACGCATGCTTGTCCTGAGCTACTAAAAACAGCAGTATATGGGCTCCCTGAGCTAAACCGTGACAAGCTTGCAGAAGCTTCTATTGTAGGTAATCCTGGTTGTTATCCAACTACGGCTATTCTAGGTTTGAAACCAATTATTGATAGGCAAAATAAACAAGCAGCGCGTTTGATTGAGTCGCGTATCGTTATTGATGCCAAGTCTGG
Organism: Psychrobacter sp. ENNN9_III; assembly: GCF_001462175.1. Taxonomy (NCBI): domain Bacteria; kingdom Pseudomonadati; phylum Pseudomonadota; class Gammaproteobacteria; order Moraxellales; family Moraxellaceae; genus Psychrobacter; species Psychrobacter sp. ENNN9_III. Next base: position 9,763 of record NZ_LNUO01000026.1, on the reverse strand, counting down.
CGTCTCTGGTGCGGGCCGTCAAGCGAGTCTTGCGCTTAATTATGCTGAAACGACGGATAATTTTAAAGCTTATGGCATCGGTGGCCATCGTCATTTACCTGAGATTGAGCAGGGTATTGAGCAGCTATTAGACAGTCAATACTCACAGCAGGTACGTTTTTTACCACATTTAGTACCTATGATTCGCGGTATGTTTAGCTCTATTCATATGGCGCTCACAGAGGCAGGCACTGGTATCGACTGGCAGCAGGAGTTTGAAACCAGCTATGTAAATGAACCATTCATTGATGTCCTGCCACATGGTATCTATCCTGATACACGTAGTGTACGTGCGAGTAATCGTTTGCGTATCGCAATAGAACAAAATAATGAACGTGGCGAGTTGACCGTCTTGGTAGTACAAGACAATCTTGTCAAAGGGGCGGCAGGACAAGCAGTGCAAAATATGAATGTAATGTTCGCGCTTGATGAAACATTAGGGTTGAATCTGGCCCCAATTGTACCCTAATGCTTGCTAAGTAGAAGAGATGCCTATATAGAATGTAGTGCTGACTTATCACAGAAGCTTTACTATTAAGTCATTACACTTACAGCGCCATGCTAGGTATTGACTTTAAATTCCGTTATAATATCTCGCCTTTACTATTAAGAGATCTTATTCAGATGCGTGTTAAGAATGCCTCCCGCTTGCGCTATCAGCCAGCTCAACCAGTGTGTCACGCGTCTGCATTTGTACATCGTCAGCCTGCAACTAATGCGTCGTTGCAGCCATTATCAAATAGGGATTATCGTATAAAATATAATCAGCGTATTGGCAATAGTCAACGAGGTGCATCGACATGGCTGCTAGCGTTATTTGTGGTAGCGATACTGGTGACGGCGATAATAGCCATATTACTTGGGCATAAGCTTGGCTATCAACGTGGTTATTATGCGCTAAAGACAGAAACTGAGCAGGCTACGATCAATAGTAAAGAAGCTACTAATGAGCTCAAAGACTTACGCATTAGTCATAAGGTGCTGACCAATCAAGTAGCCACAGCCAAGCAAGAGCTGACCATCAGTTTGGCAAATTTGGATGATCTGCGGCAAAAGCAGGCAGCCTTGAAGACTGATAACAGACAAATCTCACAGTTGAACGATTTGTACGCAGAGGTTATCGCTGAACAAGGAGGTATGCCATTACAGGTATTGGGTGCTAAGATTGAGCCATTACCCGAAAATGCTTTTGAGTATGGTTTTGATGTAGGGATGCTTAGCGAGGATGGCCTTGCTAAAAGCTTACAGGTGACGTTAACGCTACAGAACAAAGATGACTTTGTAGAAGTTCCATTAGACCCTGCTCGTTATGTTATTGAGGGCATCGTTCGTATTCGTGGTCGATTTGTGATGCCTAGTGGGTTCAAACCTTTACAAGTTAAGCTTAGTTTAGAAGCAGGCGACGAACAAGTCGAACAACTGTATGACTGGAAGCTTGGTGATATGGTAGATAGTATGCCTTTATCATTAATGGACCTACCAGAGGTTGATCAAAGTCCTATTGAGCCATAAATACCGTGAATATGATGGTTTTTACCACGTCATCATAATTTTGAACAGGCTATACACAGAACTTATATCAATTAATACTGTTTTAAAAAGTTATTAATTTACTATTTATTTTTTATCAAATTTTTATTGAAACTATTATTATTATGACCATAAAACAAGTAATAGCATATTCTAAACCTACGGTAGCTGACTGGCATTTTCCTAATATGCCGGCTGTTCATCGTGCTCAAGATGATGACACAGACAACGAAACAACGCCTCAGGCGGATGTGTTAGTTGCAGAACCTGAAGTAGCAAAGCCACCTATGTATGCTGTGGTTATGTATAACGACAACTATACGCCAATGGAGTTTGTCGTGTACATTTTGCAGTCAGAGTTTCGCCATAATATCGACTCAGCAGTTGAAATTATGCTGACTATTCATAACAGTAGTAAGGGTATTGCTGGGATTTATCCTAAAGATATCGCTGAAACTAAAGCTAAGAAGGTAAATAGTCTGGCTCATCGTGAGGGCTACCCATTACTGACTCAGATTGAACCCCATCAAGGTGAATAGGGTAATCCGTCCTATTCACTTATAGACTGGCTTATCGGCCAATATTGCACCTACCTCCATACCCAATTTACTTCTCTTTATCTTTATCTTGATTTTAGTCAAACATAACCTTATATAAGTATTAACTCTAAAAATCATCGCTTTATTTAAATACATCATTTTACATCACTTATAGTTATCATAATCCATTCACATATTGGCTTAGTTCTTTAAAGTACTGAGATTTTTTTGTCTGCTAGTTTTTACATAAAACCTTAAGCTTAAATTAAATATGCCTTTTACCGAAATCAACTTGTAACGTGCTTTCATTCAGAACGATAGGATTATATAGGGAAGCAGTGTTTTTCTGAATTTAATGACCTGTAGCAACCATACTCTTTGATACATTTTAGTACGTGTTAATAGATTGACTATATATAACGATCGTGTTGTGATAAAGGTGAGTAAGAGCGAAGCTGAATACGTTCATAATCGTATCGTAGCCGTTACCTTTTAATAACCGTTGTGTTTTGACCTTGAACAATCCTTTTGCTGCCCTGATTTACCAGTTAAGCTATTAAATTATTATAAAGAGTTGTATAACCGTAGGAATTTCTTATGTTAAGTCGTCATCTTGAAGTCTCTTTGCGTTTAGCAATGACGCTTGCGCGCCAAAAGTCGCATGAGTATCTCACTGTTGAACATCTGTTATTAGCGCTTCTTGAGAATACTCATGCTGCTAATACCTTAACTGCTTGCAATGCCAATGTCTCAAATCTATGTACGGAGCTTGAAGCTTATATTGATAAGCATACGCCAACGATAGATGTGGACATGGAGCAATCACCACAGCCTACTCAAAGCTTTGATCGTATTTTGCAGCGTGCTATTTTCCATGTGCAATCAATCGGTGGTGGTCGGTTGGTTGAAGGCTCAGATATTTTGGTATCTATGTTCTCTGAGCATGATACATATGCGGTCTATTTGCTCAAAAAGCAAGGAATTAGCCGCTTAGAGCTTACTCAATATCTATCGCATGGACAAGATAAGGATGAGCCGTCTGAACCGCGTGCTTCTATTAGTGGAGAACGCCGTAGCGCCTCAGAAAAAACCAGTAAAGACCCATTGGTAGAGTTTGCAAGTAATCTGAATCAGCGTGCTGCAGAAGGTAAAACCGACCCATTGATAGGTCGCGGTCCTGAGATTGAGCGTACTGCACAAGTGCTGTGTCGTCGTCGCAAAAATAATCCGTTATTGGTTGGTGAGCCAGGCGTTGGTAAAACTTCTATTGCTGAAGGTTTAGCATGGCTGATTATCAATGATAAAGCCCCAAAACCGTTAAATGGCTGTGTAATCTATAGTCTTGATATTGGCGCGTTGATAGCAGGTACTAAGTATCGCGGTGATTTTGAAAAACGTATGAAGTCACTACTTGATGCTCTTAAGAAAAAACCCAATGCGATTTTATTTATTGACGAGATTCATATGATTATTGGCGCAGGTTCGTCAATGAGTAGCAATATGGATGTGTCAAACTTGATCAAACCAGCATTGGCAAATGGTGAGTTACGTTGTGTTGGCTCGACTACCTTTACTGAATATCGTCAAGTGTTCGAAAAAGATCATGCCTTATCGCGCCGTTTCCAAAAGATCGATGTAAAAGAGCCAAGTGTGGAAGATAGCATTGATATTTTACGCGGTCTTAAACCACGTTATGAAGAGTTTCACAATGTTGAGTATACTGACGAAGCGTTAGTGACAGCTGTAGAGCTATCTTCTAAGCATATTCATGAGCGTTTTTTACCAGATAAGGCAATTGATGTTATCGATGAAGCTGGTGCATATAAGCGTTTAGGAATTATTCCTGATACAGATGATATCAACGCAGAAAACAGTCTGATTGCAGATCTAGAAAAAGATGTCAGCAAAAAAGACTACGACGGGATCAATACAGGAAAATCTGATATTGATAACGAGATGCAAGATGAAGCGGCAACTGCTAAGGCAGATGATCAGTCGAAGACTATAGATGACTTGCAGACGATCAATAATCAAAAGCCATCGATAAAAATTGATGTCGCTGATATTGAAGCTATTATTGCTAAGCTTGCACGTATTCCACCCAAGTCAGTTTCCAGTGATGATAAGAGTATTCTTGAGCATTTAGATCGTGATCTCAAGCATTTAGTGTTTGGACAAGATGAGGCTATTGCTACGCTTGCTGATGCCATTAAGCTGTCGCGAGCAGGACTAAAAGCACCAGAAAAACCGATTGGTTCATTTATGTTTGCAGGGCCTACAGGGGTTGGTAAGACAGAAGTATCACGCCAGTTAGCAAGTCTATTAGGTGTAGAGTTAGTACGCTTTGATATGTCAGAGTATATGGAGGCGCATACAGCCTCACGTCTGATAGGGGCGCCGCCAGGTTATGTCGGTTATGATCAAGGCGGTCTGCTTACTGAAAAAATCAATCAGCATCCGCATTGTGTATTGTTGTTTGATGAGATTGAAAAAGCGCATCCTGATGTTTTTAACTTACTCTTACAAGTTATGGATCATGGCACATTGACTGATAATAATGGCCGTGTGGCTAGCTTTAAACAAGTTATTATCATCATGACGACCAATGTGGGGGCAGATAGTATCAGCCGCTCATCGATGGGCTTTACTCAGCAAGATCATAGTCGTGACAATACTGAGGCGCTAAAAAGAGTCTTTACGCCTGAATTCCGTAACCGTTTAGATGCGATTATTCAATTCAATCCATTGGATACTTCAGTAGTCATCTCAGTTGTCGATAAGTTCTTGGTAGAGCTACAAGTGCAACTTGATGATAAACAGGTTACTTTAGAGATTGATGATGAAGTACGAGATTATCTGGCTGACAAAGGTTACGATCGTCTAATGGGTGCGCGTCCTATGCAGCGGTTGATACAAGATGAGATCAAAAAGCCATTAGCAAATATGATCTTATTCGGAGATTTAGTGAATGGCGGAGTAGTGCACATATCTTTAGAGCCAGAACATAATGATGAGTCGGATAATGCTTCTGGGCATGTTTCACTTAATAAAGATGAGACTACGTCAAGTACTAGTATGCAAAGTGATAAAGGTTCAGCAGATAGCCGCATTGTTTTGACTGTGGTTGAAACCCATGAACCCCATTCAGACTCTGAGTCATTAGCAAGCTAATCATGTCACTCTTTGAACAAAAACGGTTACTTCGGTAGCCGTTTTTTTTATGATATTGCTATACTTTATAACAAAGTTGGCATAACATTTTGCTAATATGATAAAGTGGGCATAACATTTTGCTAATATGATAAGTGGATACTTTTTAAACTAATTAATAATAAATAGTAAAGGACTTATTATGGAGTTGTTCCATGAGCAGACAACAAAAAACCCCAGAACAAAAAACAGGTTGTTCCATGAGCAGACAACAAAAACCCCAGAACAAAAACAGGCGATTTTAGACAACGTACGTTTGCCCGAGGACTGGAAAACAGCATTAGCAGATGAATTAACCTCTGAGAATATGGACAATCTACGGGCTTTTTTAAAAGAATCTTACCAGTCAAACGATAGCATTTACCCGCCAGCGCAACTGATGTTTAATGCCTTTAATCTGACGCCCTTGTCACAAGTGAAAGTCGTTATCTTGGGTCAAGACCCTTACCATCGTCCAGGGCAGGCAATGGGATTATCATTTTCTGTACCTAAAGCGATTCCAAAGCCTCCTTCATTGAATAACTTGCTTAAAGAAATGGCTGATGATATTGGTACCAAACCCCCTGCACACGGTGATTTGACCTATTGGGCACAACAAGGGGTACTGTTATTAAATAGCTCTTTAACGGTCAAAGAAGGTGAACCAAACAGCCATCAAAATAAAGGTTGGGAGCAGTTTACCGATGCTGTTATTGACGTAGTTAATGAACAAACAGAACACACAGTATTTATATTGTGGGGCAGTAAAGCCCAGAAGAAAGGTAAGTATATCAATACTGACAAGCATCTTATCTTAACCGCTGTTCATCCATCCCCACTTGCTGCCAATCGTGGCGGTTTTTTTGGTTCTAAGCCGTTTTCTAAGACCAATGACTATCTAAAGCAATATGGGAAAACGCCAATTGACTGGCAATTACCACAATAAATGCAAAACACACGAAATATAAAATTAATGCCATATCAATCCTTAAACATTCAAGACAGTACGTTTTGGTCAACCCAAGACGTTAAATGGATGCAAAAAGCTTTAACGCTCGCTCGGCAAGGTGCCGAGAGCGGAGAGGTGCCAGTAGGGGCGATATTGGTACATGATCATCAAATTATTGGTCAAGGGTTTAATGAGCCTATTGGACGCCATGATGCGACAGCGCATGCTGAAATTGTCGCATTAAGAGACGCTTGTACGCGCTTGAAAAATTATCGTTTACCACTTGAGACTACTTTATATGTGACTCTAGAACCTTGCACAATGTGTGTTGGGGCACTGATACACGCACGGGTCGATAGGCTGATATATGCTGCAAGTGAGCCACGCGCTGGTATGGTCGGTAGTCAGATGAATCTGCCTATACAGAGCTTTTATAACCATAATATAGAAACATATAATGGTTTGTGTGACGTACATAGCAGTCAGATACTTAAAAGCTTTTTTCGTGAACGTCGAAAAAATATGAAAAAGCATAAAGATAGTGTTTTTAGTAAATAATATGACTAATAGATAAGATACCAGTCTTGATACTAGTGATAACGTTGTTTGTTTGCTATAATATCGCCCTATTTGATTGCTAACCAAATAATTGGTTTATTAAGCATTTGATAAATAAACTTTAATATCAAGTAAGTACATGAAGCATTGTCTCCATGATATCTGTGATTAAGTGAGTGTTATGACTGTCTCTACACCTGATGACTCTTTACTTAATAGTGAGGATAGTGGCACAACGAGTTTTAAGCGTTATCCTGTCATTTGTATCGATGGGCCAAGTGGTGCAGGTAAGGGTACGGTTACATGGCGTTTAGCACAGACTCTTGATTATCAATTATTAGATTCAGGCGCGTTATATCGTATTGTAGGACTAAAAGCATTTGAAGCTGGATTAATCAGTGCAGACGCCAAACGACCTATTGATGAGATAGAGCTACTGCAATTGACCCAAGGTTTAGATATTGTTTTTGTGCCGAATAATGAGTCAGGACGGGTCGATATTTTGGTTAACGATGAAGCAGTCGGTGAGCAAGTCCGTAACGAAACCGTTGGAGGTTATGCCTCGCAGATAGCTGTATTTCCTAAAGTTCGTCAAGCATTGCTTAAGCTGCAACAAAATATGGCTACTCGTTCAGGTTTAGTTGCTGATGGTCGCGACATGGGTACGGTCGTTTTTCCAGATGCTGATGTTAAGGTGTTTTTGACTGCCAGTGCTGAAGCGCGTGCAGAGCGACGTGTGACTCAATTGATAAATACGGGTCAAGCAGCAGATTTTGAAGCCATTTTGAATACAATCAAAGCCCGTGATGAACGTGACGAGAACCGAACCACAGCACCTTCGAAACCTGCTAAAGATGCATTAGTATTAGATAGCTCAATGTTAGATGCCGATACAGTTTACGAGCTAGTCAAAAAGCAATGCCAAGATAAAGGTATTTATTTTAATAGTTAATAAAAACAACATATTACGAACCAAAAACTTCCCTATAACGATTGAATTTAGTATAAAATTAGAGTAGTCAAAATTAGTAGTGATTAAAGAGATATAAGTATTTTTATCTAAGACAGTTGTTGATAGTAAGCAATACTAGCTAGGAGCTTATTACCAATAAACGTTTTTTTATATGATTGCATGGGATATAAAACCAGTATTTCGTTCTATACAATCATAAATTTGATCCGTACTGTGCTGGACAGGATACGGCTATACAAAGGTAGACATAATGGAATCATTTGCTGAACTATTTGAAGCGAGCATTGAAGAGCAGGGCCTAGATATCGAGCGTGGCTCGGTTATTACAGGTGCTGTTGTGGCCATCGATAGCGATTGGATCACAGTAGATACTGGTCTTAAATCTGAAGGTATCGTCGCTCGTGAAGAGTTTTTAAGCGAAGAAGGCGAACTTGAAGTTGAAGTTGGCGATAGCGTTGATGTCGTAGTTGAAGCGGTTGATAACGGCATGGGTCAAACCTTGCTGTCACGTGAGAAAGCTAAACGTGTTGAAACTTGGAATTTCCTTGAAAAAATCGCTGATAACGATGAAATCGTTAAAGGTATTATCTCAAGCAAAGTTAAAGGCGGTTTCACTGTAGATATCGGTTCAGTACGCGCGTTCTTACCAGGTTCATTGGTAGATGTACGTCCTATCCGTGATACAACGCATCTTGAAGGCAAAGAGCTAGAATTCAAAGTCATCAAACTTGACCAAAAGCGTAACAACGTTGTGGTTAGCCGTCGTGCAGTTATGGAAGCTGAAAACTCAGCTGAGCGCGAAGAGCTATTGAACAAGCTTGAAGAAGGCATCGAGATCGAAGGTATCGTTAAGAACCTTACTGATTACGGCGCGTTCGTTGATCTAGGTGGTATCGATGGTCTATTGCACATCACTGACATGGCATGGCGCCGTATCAAGCATCCATCTGAAGTTGTTGAAGTTGGCCAAGACCTAAAGGTTAAAGTATTGAAGTTTGACCGTGAGCGTAACCGTGTTAGCCTAGGTCTAAAACAGCTTGGTACTGATCCTTGGGATAACGTTGGCGGCACTTACCCAGTCGGTAGTGTGGTTAAAGCACGCGTAACTAACTTGACAGATTATGGTTGCTTCGCTGAAATTTCTGAAGGTATCGAAGGTTTGGTACACGTATCAGAAATGGATCACACTAACAAAAACATTCACCCATCAAAAGTCGTTCAAGTAGGCGATGAGATTGATGTGATGATTCTCGATATTGATGAAGAGCGTCGTCGTATTAGCTTAGGTATCAAGCAAACCCTAGCAAATCCCTGGGAAGAGTTTGATAAGAAACATGAGCGTGGTGATAAAATCACTGGTACTATCAAGTCAATCACTGACTTTGGTATCTTTATCGGTCTAGACGGTGGTATTGACGGTCTTGTTCACTTATCTGATATCTCTTGGAATGAGACTGGTGAAGAAGCTATCCGTAACTACAACAAAGGTGACACCGTAGAAGCAATGGTATTGTCTGTAGATGCAGAAGCAAACCGTATCAGTCTAGGCGTGAAGCAGTTAAGCTCAGATCCATTCAACGAGTACTTAGTTAGTAACGACCGTGGTGCTATCGTCAATGGTAAAGTGAAAGAAGTAGACGCTAAGGGCGCTACTATTGAACTTGCTGACGAAGTTGAAGCTTATCTACGCGCTTCTGAAATCCAACGTGATCGCGTTGAAGATGCAACTAAGCATTTAAGCGTTGGTGATGACGTTGAAGCGAAAATCATCAGTGTAGATCGTAAGACTCGTAACATCAACTTGTCTATCAAAGCGAAAGACGAAGCTGAAGAGCGTCAAGCGATTAAAGATCTAGGTAGCACTAATACAACTGCTGCTCCAGGTTCTGATGCACAACCAAAAACAATTGGTGATTTGATCAAAGAACAGATGCAGTAAGCTTTAAGCTACTAATGTATTCATAGTATGGAAAAAGCGACTTCGGT